>JBDTMQ010000219.1:0-22881 GCA_039934155.1 Acidobacteriota bacterium
GGTGGTCAACCGGCCCACAGGTAAGACGTGGAAGCCGGCCAGGTTCATCGACTTTGTCACCACCCCGCCGCTCGGCGGGCTGGTGACCACTGAGGCGCTGGTCAAGCGGATCTGCCAGGACGACGAGACCACCGCCATTGCTCTGGATGAGGCACTGTCTCGGCTTGCCCGCCTCGATGCGCGGCAGGCCGGAGTGGTCGAACTTAAATTCTTTGCCGGAATGTCTATCGAGGAGATCGCAGAAATACTGAGAATTTCACCCGCCACCGTCAAGCGTGAATGGAACACGGCCAAGGCATGGCTTTATAGCGAGATCAGCAGCTAAACCGAATTATGGACTCAGAGCGATGGCAGGAAATCAAAGGTTTGTTCAATGCCGCCTTGGAATTGGAGCCCGCGGAAAGGGTCAAATTTTTGAATGAAGGCTGTGCAAATGATCCAAAATTACGCGCCGAGGTTCAAAAGCTGCTCGACTCGTTCGAACGATCCGACGATTTTATCGAACATCCTGCCGCGAACGAGGTCGCCAGTCTTTTGCTCGACCGATCCCCAACACTTAAGGAAGGGCAGCGATTTGCTCATTATGAGATAATCAGGCAGATCGGCGAAGGCGGAATGGGCGAGGTCTACCTTGCTCAGGATGGAACTCTCGACCGAAAGGTCGCGATAAAGATCCTCAACGACCGATTTAGCGGTAAAGAATCGAACCTGAAACGCTTTGTTCAAGAAGCAAAAGCGGCATCGTCACTAAACCATCCAAATATTTTGGTCATCCATGAGATCAGCATCAGTGACGATGCCAACTACATTGTCAGCGAATATGTCGAAGGAAAAACTCTGCGTGAGGTAATTCAAGAGTCCCGCGTAACACTATCCGAAATACTCGACATCACGATCCAGATCTCGAACGCATTGGCGACGGCGCACGGGGCTGATCTCATTCATCGCGACATTAAACCCGAGAACGTGATCTTAAGGCCGGATGGATACGTCAAAATTTTGGATTTCGGCCTCGCAAAGCTTCTCAATCCTAAATCCATCGGACTCGAAGCCTCGACAGTCGCACAAAATGAAACGGCGAAAGGCATTATCATGGGCACGGTCAATTATATGTCGCCCGAACAGGCAAAGGCCGAAAAGGTGGATGAACGCACGGATATATTCAGCCTCGGCGTAGTAATTTATGAACTCGTTGCCGGTAAGACGCCATTTGCAGGCGATTCGATCTCTGAGACTTTTGCAAATCTAATTAATCGGGAACCCCAGCCGCTTACCCGATTCACCGCAAACGTTCCGGAAGAATTGCAGCGGATCGTTGTGAAAACTCTGCGAAAGAACAAGGACGATCGCTATCAGTCGATCAAAGAACTCTATTCGGATCTGAAAACGCTGAGAGAAGATCTCGCCTTCGACAAAAGGGTGGAAAGTTCGCTTCCTTTCGCTGGAAAAAAGACTGCTGTTCTACCGGTTACAACCGGAATCCCTTTCGAAAATACAGTTGAAGCAAAACAGAACACGACTGGCGAGATGATTCGGCGCAAGCCGTATTCCATTATCGCAGTGAGCATAATTCTAATTGGATTAATGGGGGCAGGGTATTACTTCTTTTGGGGCAATAAGGCGTCCTCAGGCCCCGGGGCGAGAAAATCACTCGCTGTTTTACCCTTTGTGAATTCCGAGAAAGATCCGAATGTGGAATATTTGTCGAACGGGATCACCGAAAACATCGTCAATAATCTCTCGCAGCTTTCCAGCTTGCGCGTGATATCAACTAATTCCGCATTTCTATTCAAGAACGATCAATCCGACACCCGAACCATCGCTAAAAAACTCGGGGTCGAAACCTTGGTGACCGGCGACATCAGGCGACTCGACGACAAACTCATTATCAACGTTCACCTGATCAATGCGGCTGACGATTCTGCAATTTGGGGCAATCAATATGTTCGACCCGCGACCGATATTCTGGCTGCCCAAAATGAGATCGCTCTGGCAGTCGCTCAAAATTTGCGTTTGAAGCTGACGGGTGTCGAACAGCGACAGTTGGCTAAGCGCCCGACAGAGAATGTCGAAGCATACGACCTGTATTTAAGAGGGCGTTCCCAGGTTTTCAAATTGACACCGGCAGAGATCAATAGTGGTATCAAATATTTTGAGCAGGCGATCAAAATAGATCCTAATTATGCCCTTGCTTATGCGGGGATATCCGACGCATATCGTTCGCTTGCGCTAGGCAGCGAAATGGATCCGACCTTGTATTTGCCCAAATCCAGTGCGGCTGCAAACAAAGCCATTGAGACCGACGACACTCTTTCAGAAGCATATACGTCGCTCGGGGCAACTAATTTTTGGTCCTGGGATTGGAATGCCGCCGAAAGTAACTCCAAACGTGCCCTGGTCTTAAATCCTTCAAGCGCGGCGGCTCACCTGTTTTACGCTCATTTGCTTTCGAATTTGGGTCGGAACTCCGAAGCCCTTGCTGAGATCAAGGTCGCTCGAGAATCAGAACCGCTTTTTCCCTTCGTGGGTGCACTCGAAGGCCAGTTTTTACTTCACGCCGGAAAGCTTGACGAATCTATTGAGAGATTGCAGAAAACTATTGAACTTGCACCGAATTTTTGGATGCCCCACTTGTTCATCTCAAGCGCCTACATAGAAAAGGGAATGTTCGACGAAGCCATTGCCGAGGCCCGAAAAGCGGAGCAGCTTTCACCGGCCCAGACAGTGTCAATGGCATTTGCCGGTTACGCATTAGCGAGATCGGGCCGGCGGGATGAGGCTCGGATTGTGCTGGAAAAGTTACTAAAATTGTCGAATGACAAGTTCATTCCGCAGGACCATATCGCAATGATCTACAACGGCCTTGGTGAAACCGATAAAGCCTTGGAATGGTTGGAAAAAGGATATGACGCACACGACCCTAAAATGGCCTTTCTGAAGGTAGAACCTAAATGGAATAATCTGCGCTCCGAGCCTCGGTTCGTTGAATTGATGAAGAAAATGAATTTTGAAGAAAAATGAAAGTCGCATTGATCGGGTATGGGTCGATGGGGAAACTTATCCGAGCTCGAGCCGAAGAAAAAGGTCACGAGATCGCGGTCGTCCTTGACAGTTCTGACGCGGCAATGCCGGCAGATAGATCGGCGTCTAAGCTGGCTAGCTGTGACGCGGCGATCGATTTCACGGCCGCCGAAGCAGTGCCGAGAAACGTCGAGGCCTGTATGATCGCGGGCATTCCGCTTGTCGAAGGCACAACCGGTTGGAACGCCGAACGCGATGAGATTGAGCGGATCGTTCGTAACGGCGACGGCGCAATGGTCTTTGGCGCGAACTTTTCGATCGGGGTCAATATCTTTTATCGAATTGCTGACTATGCGGCCGTACTTATCTCGAAATTCCCGGAGTATGAAGCGTTCATCGAGGAACAGCATCATTCGAGAAAAAAGGACTCGCCGAGCGGAACGGCGTTGAAGCTGCAAGAGATCTTGAGTGGGCACAGTCAGCGTGACATCCCGGTTACTTCAACGCGGGCTGGCAATATTCCGGGCACACACCGCGTCGGGTTTGACGGGCCCGCCGACCAGATACTTTTGAAACACACGGCGCGCTCACGCGAGGGCTTTGCCGCGGGTGCGATCTTGGCCGCGGAATGGGTAATCGGCAGAAGGGGTATCTTTGAATTTAGCGACGTGATCGATGAGGTTGGTCAGTACCGTCTGCGGTAGCGGGCGGCTTAACACTCAGAATATTCAATGCTAGTTAGACCGAATCGAATATCGAAGTTCAACCACCCGCTACCGCAGGTGGTACTGACTTGATGAGAGTTAAGATCTGCTGTATTGCAAACGAAGACGAAGCTGAACTTGCAGTCCGGATGGGCGCGTCGGCGATCGGTCTTGTCGGCGCAATGCCGTCCGGGCCCGGGCCGATCACCGATGACGAGATCGAACGCATCGCGCGAATGGCGCCGCCGCCCATCGCCACATTTCTGCTGACCAGCGAACAGGAACCACGGCAAATAATCGAGCATCATCACCGGACGCGAACGAACACGATCCAGATCGTCGACGATTTGAACGGTCGCGATTACGACGTGCTGCGTGAGGCACTGCCCGGCGTAAAGCTCGTCCAGGTGATACACGTGATCGACGAGCGTTCGGCCGATGAGGCGAGTGAGATCGCCGAATTTGTCGATGCGGTCCTTTTGGACAGCGGCGATCCGCGACGGGACGTCAAGGTGCTGGGCGGCACAGGCAGGCGGCACGACTGGCAGCTTAGCCGCCGGATCGTCGAAACATGCGGAAAGCCCGTATTCCTCGCCGGCGGTTTGAATGCCGGCAATGTGCGAGAAGCGATCGAGACCGTCGGACCCTTCGGATTGGACGTTTGCTCCGGCGTACGCACGGCCGGCGCGCTCGATCCGTCAAAGCTGGAGGCTTTTTTTCAGGCTGTTGCCGGGACTTAGCTTTGTCGTCGACCGGATACGCACGAACCGTTCTTCCGCATAGAATTCTATGTTAATCTTTGCCCTATGACCCAAAAGACCGATTGGATGCGCGGGTGCGCAACCGCACTCGTCACTCCGTTTAGAAAGGACGGATCGATCGACGACGTCCGGTTCGAGCGGCTGGTCGAGCGTCAGCTAAAGGGCGGCTTGAAACTGCTCGTTCCGTGCGGTACGACCGGTGAAAGCGTGACGATGACCGAAGGCGAGCGGCTGCATATTATTCGGTTGACGGTCAATGCAGCCAAGACAAGCAGGGCCCGCGTTATCGCCGGGACCGGCGGCAATAACACCGCCGCTGCGATCGATTTTTCGCGCAAGGCAAGAGAAGCCGGTGCAGACGCCGCACTAGTGGTTGCGCCGTATTACAACAAGCCGACACAAGAAGGTATGTTTCAGCATTTTGGCGAGATCGCAAAGAGCGTTAAGGGCTTTCCTATCATGCTATACAACGTGCCGTCGCGAACGGCGTCGAATATCTCATCCGAAACGACGCTGAGGCTGGCGGAAAAATTTGACAATATAGTCGCCACAAAAGAAGCCTCGGGGAATTATTCGCAGATAATGGAGATTCTCGCCCGCCGACCAAAAAATTTCAAAGTATTTTCGGGTGACGATGGATCGGCGCTGCCGCTGATCGCGCTCGGGGCCGACGGGCTGGTTTCGGTCTGTGCGAACGAGATACCAAAACAGACGAGCAAAATGGTCGACCACGCGCTCGCAGGGTCGTTCTACTTCGCACGCAAGATACACTATAAATACCTGCCGTTGATCGAAGGGAATTTTATCGAATCGTCGCCCGCTCCGTGTAAATTTTTAATGTCCGAAATGGGACTGTTGGATGAGAATCTGCGTCTGCCGCTCGTGCCGGTTACGGCGGCGACACGGGAAACTCTCAGGAATATTTTGAAGACGATCGGAAAGATCCAGTGATCGGAGAGCATGTCGATATGAAAGGATCAATAACATTCGCGTCCGTTCTATTTTTGTTCGCCGCCTGCGCCTACGGGCAGAGCCCGACGGCTGTTCCTGATGCCGACAGCCGTGCGGTCTTTGCGACCGTTTCAAATTGGGCCGATGCGATAATGGCGCGCGACATGAAATCGCTCGGGAATCTTTTTGCCGATGATCTAGTCGTTACGACATATGACGGCAAGACGCGTAGCCGTGCCGAAGAACTCAAAATGCTTGAGCCGAAGGAAAATGTAAAAACGACCTCGATCAAAAACGTAGACCTTCGCGTGCGCGTTTACGGGCGAGCGGCGGTTGTTACGGCGCTGACGAAAATGGAGTTCGTGATCAGCGGCAAACTTGCGACCACCTCGTTCCGGTACATGGCGGTGTTTGTGAATAACAGCGGCCGGTGGCAGCTCGCGGCACTGCAAACGGCCGCGCCGCCGGGACCTTGAATCTTATCCGAACCCAATTATTAAAAAATGAAAAGTAGATCCTTAAATCGAGCGGTTACTCTTTTGATCTTGCTTGCGCTGGCGAATGTCGCGTTCGCACAATCCACACCATTCCTGACCGATGAACAGACGCGGATGCTCAGAAACGAGATCTCGGGCGATCGTGCATTCGAGCATATTCGCGCGTTGACGACGATGGGACATCGCGATTCCGGGATGGAAGGCTATTTCAAGGCGATGGATTACGTGGTCGAAGCGGGGAAGAAAAACGGCTTGCAGGACGTATCGATAATCAAACAGCCGCTTGACGGCAATTATACGGCCAGGTCGGCCGATCTGTGGATGGTCGAGCCGGTCGAGCTGAAGCTCGCCGATATTGGCGATCATGCGGTCTATCTTTCCGACGGCAGCCGCGACGCGGACGTCACTGCCGAGCTCGTTTTTGCCGGCAACGGCAGCGTTGAGGCTCTCGCCAACCTTGATGTAAAAGGAAAGATCGTCCTGGTCAGCGGGAATCCGGGAACGGCCGTCGCCAACGCGGTTTACGCCAAAGGCGCCGTCGGCGTTGTTTCATACGCCACGTCAGAAACGAAAAGCATACTCGATTTTCCCGACCAGATCGGATGGACACGGATCGGCAACCCTCCGGCCGGGCAGAAGGGAACCTTTGCATTCAATCTCAGTCCGCGTAAGGGCGATACGCTTCGCAGATTGCTGGAAACGAATGGCGAGCAGGACCTCTTCGCCACAGGCAAACGTACGCCCGGCGGTCGCGCTGTTTTAAGGGCAAAGGTCGAAACGGATATTGATGCCGAAAATAAGCGGACCGGGACCGGTATGGTCGAGGGCTGGATACGCGGGACCAAATACAAAGACCAACAGATCGTTATAACTGCACACCTGCAGGAAGAGCAGGGCTCGGCGAACGACGACGGCAGCGGGTCGGGCAATATTCTCGAGCTTGCACGCGTTTTCAATAAACTGATCCAGGAAAAAAAGATCCCGCCGCCGCTTCGCGATATTCGATTCTGGTGGTCGGACGAGATCTATTCGGAATATCAATATATCCGTTCGCATCCGGGTTCTGAGAAACAGATGCTGGCAAACCTGCATCAGGACATGACCGGCGCAAAACAGTCGATGGGCTCGCGCGTCCAGAACCTGATCTTTGCGCCGCATTCGCGAACCTCATATCTCGACGCGTTATTCGAAAGCGTCGGAAACTTTGTTATACAGACGAACAATTCATATATCACCGCCGGTCGGGGCGGCGGATATCCGCGGCCGTTCTCTCAGCCGATAATCGCAACGCGCGGGTCCCGCGAGGCTTACAACGCGCGTTTCGTGCCGTTTTTTGCCTCATCTGATCACATGGTATTTGTCGAAGGCGCGATCGGCGTGCCGGCAGTCGGTCTGGTCAATTGGGACGATAATTGGATCCACTCATCCGAAGACGATCTATTCCAGCTCGATCAGACACAGCTTCAGCGTAATAATTTTATTATTGCCGCGATGGCGTTGTATCTGGCGTATGCCGAGGCTAAAGATATTCCGGTTTTGGCCGCCGAGACCTACTCGCAGGGCGGACGCCGGTTGGCAAACGATATGCAAGTCGCTATGCATATTTTGAACGAGGGCGATAACTGGAACGATGCTCATCTGATGATCGAGCAGGGAAGTCTTCGCGAGCGACGGGCTATGAATTCGATGCGTGTTATCGCGGGAAACGATCCGCAGGCGAACCGGACAATCGACACTTTGCTGGCTCAAGTTGACGGCCGCGAAAGGCAGCTTATTTCGGAATTGACGGCATACTATCGCGACCGATACAACAAAGCCCCGGCATTAACGATGACGGCAGCCCAAACCGCCGCTGCAAAAAAGGTGCCGGTGAACGCACCAACGCTGGAAGAGTATTTCTCAAAACGCAGCAACGCGCAGACGGCCCTCCACTCGCATATGTCGATGGCGACGATGAGCTTTGTCGACGGCAAGCGAAGTTATTTCGATATTTACAAGGCCGTGAAAGCCGAGAATATGGCGGCCGGGAAGTTTTATTACGGCACCGTGCCGTTCGACGATGTGGTGAAAGTTTTGGACGGTAATGTGACGAGCGGGGCTATTCGGCTCCGGCCCTAGTCAATATTCCTGCTATGATCCGTACAGCATACGATCCCGACCGCCCGAAAATGACGAAGCGATTGGAAGTTTTCCTATATATGTTATTTGGCCGCTTCTTATTACGGCCGGCGTGGTTGTGATCGCCCTGTCGATATTGATCGCAGTGCCGTCTGGCTACTTATTACTAACTGCCCTATTTTCACCGTGATCTTGATATGAAGCATAGCGATCGTCCTACGAACAACCGAAATCTCGTGATCGTAACGCTGGTGTTGACGTTTGTCGTCATGGCGTGCGACTCTCCGCCTTGGTCCAGGTTCGTCGTTGCAAATTCAACAAAATCCGTGATCACAATTCGTTTTTATACTCCGTACCCCGAAATGGCCCATCCATATCTCTACTCCGTTGACGAATGGAAAGAAAAGGAACATTTCACATCAGGAACGCCGGAAGACAAGTTCCGGATCAACAAAGAAGAAGGATGGATCGAAGCCGATGTTTCCCCAGGTGCAGCGATTGAGATCGATCGAGCCAGATACCCGGATGTAGAACAGAATATTGAATCGAATTTTCTTGTTGATCGATTAGATATCCATGGGGAAAATATCGCATTGTCGTATTCAGGTCGAAAGGAGATATACGGGTTATTCCAGAAAGAATGGATCGGCGCCTATTCATATGTTACTGGTACGTCTCCGTTATATGCGTACTATATCAAGCAATGAGCTCACTTAAAATACTGATCGAACCACTTTTTGCTAAAGCCGAATTCACCGTGGAGGATCGCGATATCTACGAAGAATTCAAGCTTGCGCTTCGGCGGGGTGAGATCCGTTCGGCTGAGAAAGATGCGGACGGGCGTTGGCACGCGAATGTATGGGTAAAGCAGGGAATTCTGCTCGGGTTTCGAATGGGGCGGCTGATCGAGATGTCAAAAGACACCGAGACCTTTCGGTTCTTTGACAAAGACACATTCCCGCTGCGGCCGATGTCGCTCGATGACGGTGTGCGGATCGTGATGGGCGGCTCGGCGATACGCGACGGTTCGTATGTCGCGCCGGGCGTCGTCGTCGTGCCGCCCGCATATATAAATGTCGGGGCTTATGTCGACGAAGGCACGATGGTCGATTCGCACGCGCTTGTAGGATCGTGTGCACAGATCGGGAAACGCGTGCATTTGTCGGCCGCGGCCCAGATCGGCGGCGTTTTAGAGCCCGTAAACGCGACTCCAGTCGTTATCGAAGACGACGTGCTCGTCGGCGGCAACACCGGCGTTTATGAAGGAACGATCGTCCGCGAGCGGGCCGTTCTCGCCTCGGGCGTTATCCTGACGCGCTCGACACCGCTTTTTGATCTGCCCAACAGTCGTGTGATCAAGGCCGCCGGGGGCGATCCGCTCGAGGTGCCGGCCGGAGCCGTCGTCGTTCAGGGCTCGCGGCAGATCACGAGCGGTTTCGGCCAAGACAACGGCCTGTCGATCTATTGCCCGATCATTGTTAAATACCGGGACGAAAAAACCGACGCCGCCACAAAACTCGAAGATTATCTGCGATAAAAGCAATGGCCCTCAATTCCTTTGAACGCCAAAATCGCCTAAGATACTTCTTTGGAGCAAAATAGAATGCCGGAACCTGACGATATAATAGAGACAAAAAAAGAAGAACAAGGGCTGATCGACCGCATTTCGGGGTTCGGTCAAAAGATCATCGGCGAAATAGAGACGATCGGCGGAGTTTTGACCGGCGACCCGGCGACCCGAGCCGAAGGCGAGTTTAACGTAGAGGTCGGTACCGTCCGCGAAGAGCTTGAGGACGACCTCGAAGCGGCCGATGACGAGCCCGAAAGCGCATAGACGCACCTGGACCCGATGAACGCAACAAGAGAAAGAGCCGTTTTTGAATTACCACAGCGCCTACGCGGATTGCAGCCAACGCTGATCCGGCAATTTTTCGAACGCGCTCTGCCGGGCAGCATTAATTTCGGCCTCGGCGAGCCTGACCTGCCGACGCCTGATTTTATTCGCCGCGAGGCCGCCCGCGTAGCGATCGAGGAACAGAACGGCTACACATCGCATGCCGGGCTACTGCCGCTTCGGGAAAAGATCGCGGCCCAATATCCGCATCTGGCCCTAACGCCGACCGATATTGTTGTCACGGTTGGATCACAGGAAGCGATGACCGCGGCATTTCTCTCGATCGTTGACGACGGCGATGAGGTGATGCTGCCAAACCCGAGTTTTCCGGCCTATGAGGCCTGCACAAAGATCGCCGGCGGCGTGCCGAAATATTACCGGCTGCCGGCGGATAAGGAATTTGCATTCGATATCGACGAATTCAAACGATGTATCTCGCCTCGAACCAAAGCGGCCGTCGTTATCAGCCCTTCGAATCCGACGGGCAAGATCTTTACGCCTGAAAACCTGACACAGATCGCGTCGGCCCTCGAAGGAACCGGGATATTTTTGATCTCTGATGAGATCTACAGCGATCTTTATTTTGGCGACAAACCACGGTCGGCATCAGAATTTTACGACGATACGGTTATCGTCACGGGGCTTTCAAAATCGCTCAGCATGACTGGCTGGCGGCTTGGCTGGCTGGCGACCAAGAAAAAAGAGATCTCGCGGGCGGCGCTTGTTCTGCACGGTTTTATGACCGTCTGCACATCGACGATCACCCAAAAAGCGGCGCTTCTGGGCTGGACCGAAGAAGCAGAGGCGGCAAAACAGCATGCACGCGATGTTTACAAGAAACGCGGCGAGTTTCTGGTCGGGCAACTCGAAAAAGAACTCGGGTTGAAGGCGACTTCGCCTGAAGGCGCATTCTATACAATGCTCGACGTGCGCAGCCTCGGCGACGACATCGAGATCGCCGAAAAGTGTTTGCAGGCACGTGTGGTCACTGTGCCGGGGGTCGCATTCGGAAGCGAAGCAAAAGGGTTTTTAAGGATCTCATTTTGTAATACCGAGGAAGTGATGGCCGAGGGCGTTCGTCGGATGAAAGAGGCTCTAAGATAAGGGTTCCAGGCCCGGAACATCATTCCTATTCTTCATTATGAAGCGATATCGTGTTGGGATCTTGGGCGCTACCGGAACGGTCGGCCAGCGGTTCGTTCAGCTGCTGCAGGGCCATCCGCAATTTGAGGTGGCGGCGCTTGCCGCGTCGGACCGCTCGGCCGGTAAACCATATGAAGAGGCCTGTGTCTGGAAACTTTCGGGTGCGATGCCCGACGCGGTAAAAGAGATCGTCGTTCAGCCGATCGAGCCGCCGCTGGATTGTGACCTGGTATTCTCGAGCCTGCCATCATCGGTTGCCCGCGAGACCGAAGAGAGTTTTGCACGGGCCGGTTACCCGGTGATAAGTAATTCGTCCAGCTATCGAATGGACGAAGACGTTCCGCTTTTGATCCCAGAAATAAACGCCGACCACCTTGGCCTGATCGACGTCCAACGTCAAAAACGCGGGTTTGGCAAGGGATTTATCGTAACGAATCCGAACTGTGCGGTTACGAGCTTTGCACCGCCGCTTGCGGCGCTCGACCGGAAATTCGGGGTCGATGCCGTAATTCTGACGACGCTCCAGGCAATTTCGGGCGCCGGTTACCCGGGCGTATCTGCAATGGATATAACAGATAACGTTCTGCCCTATATCGCCGGTGAAGAACCAAAGGTCGAGACCGAATCGCAAAAGATACTGGGCAAATTTAAGGATGGCGCGATAACACACGCCGACTTTACAGTCTCGGCCCAATGCTTTCGCGTGGATGTGATAGACGGTCACACCGCGTCGGTCCGCGTTCGCCTAAAGCGCCAGTCAACGCTTGAAGAAGTTATAGAAGCTTTCAAGAAATTTCCGCGTCTCGATCTGCATTCCTCGCCCGAACGATTTATCGATGTTTTGGACGAACCGGCACGGCCGCAGCCCCGGATCGACCGTGAGAACGGGGGCGGAATGACGATCTCGGTCGGGCGTATCTTTCCCGACAATATATTTGATTACCGATTTGTCGCGCTGAGTCATAACACCGTACGCGGCGCGGCCGGATCTGCCATCCTCAACGCAGAATTGCTGGCCAGCAAGGGCGTGATATGAGATGAATCCAGCCGATGGGCAAACATTGAAATTTACTGAACGCGTATTGATCGTGATCGGCCTGGTGATGCTTTCATTTCTGCTCGCCGTGCTTCTGTATTTCACGTTCGACGTTGTCCTGCTTATATTTGCGGCCGTGTTGCTCGCGATCTTCCTTCGTGGATTGGCCGATCTGCTCGGCCGCTTTCTAAAGCTAAGCGACGGCTGGCTGGTGATGATCGTCTCAGTGGCGCTGCTCGGATTCCTTGTTGCTGCGATCACGATGCTAGCACCCAGCGTAGGCGAGCAGATCGTACATTTGCGGAATGAGCTTCCTAAATCAGCCCAGGCGGCCGCGGATTTTGTCGGCCGATTTACATGGGGACAGGTATTACTCAATCAAATGCCGAGCGGTTCGGACGTTTTCGCAAACCTTAACACGTTTAATTTTTTGACCAGTGTCGGCGGCGTTTTTTCATCGACTGTCGGAGCGGTGGGCAATCTGCTGATAACGATCCTGCTTGCGATCTACTTTGCCATAGAACCGAAATTCTATACTTTCGGTTTTATCAAATTGTTTCCGCGGCGCAACCGGGCCCGAGTACGCGAGGTGTTGACGGCGATCGGGGATACGCTCGGGTGGTGGTTGATCGGCAAGGCCGCGTCGATGATATTCATCGGACTTTTGACATGGATCGCCCTGTCGATACTCGGCGTCCCGCTTGCACTTACTCTCGGGCTGATCGCAGGGCTGCTGTCATTTATTCCGAATTTCGGACCTATCCTTTCGGCGATACCGGCAATACTTATCGCATTTGTCGAAAGCCCGATGACGGCCGTTTACGTTATCGGGATCTATGTCGGCGTTCAGCTGATCGAGTCAAATATCGTCACGCCCCTGATCGAGAGGGAAACTGTCGAGCTGCCGCCGGCGCTGACAATAATTTTTCAGCTTGCGCTTGCCGTACTTGTCGGCGGACTGGGTCTTGTGTTGGCGACGCCGCTGCTGGCAGTGATAATGGTCGTTATCGAAATGGTTTATATACAGGACATTCTCGGGGACCGCGATACGCAAATGTTCGAGAAAAAGCTGGACCCCGAGGGGAGCGAAGTGCCTGATCCATGGGACGCCGGTACTTGATTTTTTCAGATTATGATCGAACGCTACACGCTTCCTGAAATGGGCGCCGTCTGGTCGCAGCAGAACAAGTTCCAGAAATGGCTCGATGTCGAGATCGCCGTTTGCGAGGTTCACGCTGAGGATGGCGTGATCCCGCCCGATGCTCTCAAAGAGATCCGAACAAAAGCAGCGTTCACCGTCGAACGCATAAATGAGATCGAAAAGACCACCGATCACGATGTCATCGCTTTTACGACAAACCTGGCCGAAAATATCGGCGAAGCGGCCCGATTCGTTCATTACGGCCTGACCTCGAGCGACGTTGTCGATACCGCTAACGCTCTGCTTCTAAAAGAGTCGTGCGAGATATTGTTAAAAAAGATCGATGTTTTGCTGGACGTCTTGAAAAGGCGGGCGTTTGAATTCAAGGACACGCCCCAGATCGGGCGAACGCATGGGATCCACGCCGAGCCGACCTCATTCGGCCTCGTCTGGGCGCTCTGGTATTCAGAAATGACCCGCAATAAAGCCCGTCTTGAGAGGGCTGCCGAGGCCGTTGCGGTCGGAAAGATCAGCGGCGCGGTCGGAGCATTTGCGCACCTATCGCCGGGTATCGAGGAACGCGTTTGCGCGAGGCTCGGGTTGAAAGCGGCCGATGTTTCGACCCAGGTCATCCAACGTGACCGCTATGCGGAGTATTTATGTACGCTTGCGATCATCGCCTCGACGCTCGAGAAATGCGCGCTTCAGGTGCGCCATTGGCAGCGTACCGAGGTTCGCGAGGCGCAGGAAAAGTTCAAGACCGGGCAAAAGGGATCGTCGGCGATGCCCCATAAGCGCAACCCGATACTGTCGGAAAGGATCTGCGGAATGGCACGCACCATTCGGGCAAATTCCATCGTCGGTCTCGAGAATGTTGCCCTGTGGCATGAACGCGATATCTCGCACTCATCGGCCGAGCGTATCGTCCTACCCGACTCGTCGGCAACTCTTGATTACATGATGGAAAAAACAGCGAGCTTGCTCGGCTCTTTAATCGTCTATCCGGATAACATGCTGAAAAATATAGGATTGACACGTGGCTTGGTCTTCAGCGGCCAGTTGCTTTTGTCGCTTACCCAAAAAGGAGTATCACGCGAGAACGCCTATGCGTGGGCCCAACGAAATGCAATGAAGGTCTGGGACGAGGGCGGCGAGTATGCCGATCTGATAAAGAATGACGCGGACATCTCTTTACATCTGTCGTCAGAAGAGATCGCCCGCGTATTTGATCTGCAGTATTACCTGCGAAATGTCGATAAGGTTTTTGAAAGGGTCTTTGGTACGTATTTGCTTAACTAGACCATTTTTCCGCAAAGTTACCGATCACCGGTATTTTGTAAATCTCCCCGCCAAATGCTTTGACGGCCGCAATGATCATCAATACGAACAAACCGAGACCAATTATCGCGCAAACGCCCCAAAGAAGCGTTCCGATTAACGATGTAATCGTCGAATTCATCAAAAAGAAAAAGGTTGCAATAAAGTAAACCGGCAACAGGATGATGAGATTGACGGCGGTCAATAAGATCGACTGCATAGCGTGAAATCTTGGAAGCTTGTTGGTCTTATCGGTTACAAGGACAATGATGCTATAGATCAGGCCTAACGCACAGACCAAGTTCCCTACATAGCAAATGAGCGCGCCCACGTTTCCGTCCAGTCCGAGTGCGGTCTTTCCACCAGACATATTTTGCATACTCTTTTTTCTTTCTCCTTAAGAAGGGTTTTAGATAATTACAAATGCAAGAACAATTGAAGTTAACGTGAAACTTAGCACAACACGTTGATTAAAACAAGATTTTGCGGCACAATCTAAAATTTATTTTGAGGACGAAAATGAACGCAAAAGTATATGTCTCGCTAAAGCCGGGCGTGCTGGATCCGCAGGGAAAGGCCATTAAGCATTCGATCGAATTGCTCGGATTCAACGGTATCGCCGACGTCCGGCAGGGAAAGTATTTTGAGATCACGCTCGATGGTTCGGTTGCCGCCGACGTTGCCCAAAAGACGATCGAACAGATAGCCGGACAAATGCTCGCAAACCCGGTGATCGAAGATTTTCGCGTGGTAGTCGAATAGGCGCTCGCGACGGCTATTTTGCCGTTGAACGTCCAATTTTTACTCATGAAATTCGGTGTAATAGTTTTTCCAGGCTCCAACTGTGATCACGACGCTTATCACGTAGTCTCAAAACACATCGGCCAGCCGGTCGATTTCATCTGGCATAAAGAGACCGATCTCACCAGCTATGATGCGATACTGATCCCGGGCGGGTTTTCGTACGGGGATTATTTGAGGGCCGGCGCTCTGGCCAGCTTTTCTCCGGTAATGGAATCAGTAAAGAATTTCGCGGCTGACGGCAAATTTGTTTTCGGTATCTGCAACGGCTTTCAGATCCTATGCGAAAGCGGTTTGTTGCCCGGAGCACTCATTCGCAATGCGAATCTTCATTTTGTCTGCCGCCACATTCAGGTACGTGTGGAGAACCAAAATACGCCCTATACGTCAGAGATCGAAACGGGCCGCGTCCTCTCACTGCCGATCGCGCACGCCGAGGGAAACTATGTCTGCGACGAGGCGACGTTTCAAAGCCTCGAGGAAAACGGGCAGATCGTTTTCAGATATTGCGATGCCGAGGGTGAGATCACTAAAGAAGCGAATCCGAACGGGGCTGGATCGAATATTGCCGGAATTTGCAATCGGGAAAGAAATGTTTTGGGAATGATGCCTCACCCGGAGCGAGCGTGTGAGGAACTTCTGGGATCGAACGATGGCCTCGGCATCTTCAATTCGCTTACTAAGGCGATCGCCGCGAATGGGTCGTTAAATTAGGAAAGGGTCCGTACTGTAATAATAGAAAGCCGCGAACACATACAAATTGTCGGCGAAGGATTCATTCTTTTTAGAAATTCACAAACCCATTGTATGCGTCCGCGGATCATTCGGGAACCCAAAGCTGAGAACAACTACTACCGCAGATCGGCCCGGGAACCCAAATACCGTTAGTTCGCTCCGCGCTCTGACGCGTTGATGCGAATACCGCCGTTGGTCGTAACGACCCTGATCGGAGCGCCGCCGCCGTTAATTGCGGTATTTATTTTAACTCCTCGTGCGCGGCCCATCTTCTCACCCTGTAGATCTTCTCTTGTTACATTCAGTGCCGGGATATTGCTGTTGAATCCGCCATTGACCGTGCCGGTCTCAATGTTGGCCGCATATGTTTCAGGCAGGGAAAGGTTAACGCCGCCGTTCGACGTCTGGACGTCGAGACCGCTCCCTCGCCAGGCATTACCTGACAGGGTCACATTGACGCCGCCGTTAGTTGTACGTCCTTTGACATTGCCGGCCACGCTGCTGAGGTTGACACCGCCATTTGTTGTCTCGAAGTCGAGAGTTCCCTCGACCGAACGGATCGAAATTCCCCCGTTGTGCGCTTTGAGCTGCAGATCGGTGTTATTCGGCACTCTGACCTCGAATGAAACTGACCAGTTCTCTTCGCCGGCGCTTTCCGCTTTTACCGGACCTGTCGAGATCTTGACGCCGGCGGCCAGCGAGCGGGCCTCTTCCTCGGTCGTTCCCCATGTTTGAACACAGGCTCTGACAAGCACGTCGGAACGGTTTTCGCCGATCACGCTGACGCCGCCGTTGCGGCCGCCATCGACGCTCACTGTTCCCGATGCCGGAATCGTCATCTCGCGAAGCTCGTTGAAAGGTACCCGCCGACTGTCGTCCGACCAGCTGTTACCTGAGCAAAATTCTTTTTTGATCTTCTCGGCCTTAAATGCTTTTTCTGCTTTTTCAACTTTAACCGCCTTTTCTGCTTTCCAGACTTTCTCGCTCTTTCCGTCCTCATCCTGGCCAAAGAGGATGGATACCGAAAGAAACGTCAGTGCAACGGCCAATGCGACTTTGAATAATAGCGATAAATAAGTGCTGAATCTCATTTAAAAATTCCTCCGGACGTGGTGTTTTTGTCGTGAAAATTGCTTTTCTACAACGGTAAACACCGCGCCCGAAGGATTTGTGACAGGAAAATTCGAAAGAATTACGACACTTTTATTTCGAGACCCGTCAGCTGCAGCTTCCAATTCAGGATCTCGGCTCCGGCCTCGGCGGCCAGAGCATTCTCGACATCGCCACGACGTCCCTTTTCGCAGAAGAATGCGATACAGCCGCCGCCGCCGGCACCGCAGACCTTTGCGGCTATGGCGCCGTTCTTGATCGCGGTCTCGATCAGGTGATCCATTTGCGGCGTTGTAATATTTGGCGACAGGCGTTTGCGTGCGGGATGTGCCTTTTGCAGGATCTCGCCGACGGCGTCCCAGTCGCTTTGCAGCAGTGCCTCGCGAAGCTCACAGGACGTGTCACGGATGCCCTCAAAAAGATCGAACAGTTCCTTGTCGCCGTCGATGTGCCGCTTAGTGATCTCCCAGTTATTCGTTCCCGAATTCCTCGGCTCGCCCGTGTAGCAAACGGCGATCCTCTCTTCGAGCGTTTCGGTATCTATGTCGAGCGGCTCGCGGGTCATTCCATCGGCCCTGAAATTGATGCAGGCGACGCCACCATAAAGTGCCGAATAATAATCCTGGAACCCGGCCGGTACTTTGATAACGGTCGTTTCGATATTGGCAGCGATCGGTATGAACTCGTCGGTCGAGTAGCGTTCGCCGACCAGAGCGTTGAGCGCGCCGATGCAAGCGATATTCAGCGTTGACGAGCCGGCCAGTCCGGCACCGGCCGGAGCCTCCGATTCGGTGATCATATTAAAACCGGTCTCGGGTTTAAAGAAATAAACAAGCTTTGAGAGAAGCTCGAGCCGGGGCTCATCTTTGAGCGCGTGCATCGTCCCGAGGATCGTTTCGAATTTGACGTTGCGGTCGATCGATTCGAGCACGATGCGGTCGTCGTCGCGTGTCTCGATGCGGCACCGGGCAAGCATCGAGACTGCAAAATTCACGGTCGCCGCACCCTCGTGAAACAAGAAAAGCGGTGGTATGTCAATGGTTCCTCCGGCGAGATCGACCCTCGTCGGTGCGGAAGTTTCGATTATCACTGATTAATTCCCTCGGATGATGTAAGAATTCTAAAAAAAGCGAACAATTAGAATGACGGGATATATTAGCGAAAAAGGGCGGAATTTGATAGCGGCGGTCAATTCTTTGCGGCTTTCGACGCTTCTTGCTTAGATTCGGTCTTAGGCGGATCGTTGTCCTTCTGCGGCTCGCGTGTAAGGTGCAGTCGTTCGCTCAGGTCATGCAGTTTTCCTTGTGCAACTCCTTCGACCGCCAGCAGCTTTTCTTCGATCTTGTGTATGGTGGTTGGATCGGCCTCTTCGACCCGCTCCGACAGCCAGAACCGTTCGACCGTATAAATGATGATGACAACAAAAAGTATCAGGAAAAATAGTGCGATGCCGATCTGTTGGAAATCGCCGATGATGGATGTGATAGCACCGCTGAAAAAGTACCCCGTGCCCGATAGCAACAGGACCCAGATCGAGCAGCTGATCGCATCCAGTATGACAAAACGCAAGAAAGGCATCTTGCCGATGCCGTAAAAAACACAGATTGCCGCCCGGATGCCGTAAATATATTTTGAAATGATGATCGCAAAGCCGCCGAATTTTGCGATCAATCTTTCGACCCGCGGCTGGGCCATCTGGTAGAACCTGTAATCTTTCGCCTTTTGATGAAAGATGCGGCCGACCGCATAACCCACGCTGTCGCCGACCATTCCGCCAAGCGTCCCGAAAAGGAAAACCTTGAAAAAGCTGTACGGGCCGAAATATCCGCCGTGCGCCATCGTCCCCGAGATCAGCAGCGTGATATCGCCCTCGACAGTGCAAAGCGCAAATACCGCATAAATGCCGTACTGCTGAATTATCAGTTCAAGT
Organism: Acidobacteriota bacterium; assembly: GCA_039934155.1. GTDB lineage: Bacteria > Acidobacteriota > Blastocatellia > Pyrinomonadales > Pyrinomonadaceae > OLB17. Next base: position 19,160 of record JBDTMQ010000219.1, read on the forward strand.
TGATCCATAACTAGGCGGATCTTTGATCCAAATGACTTTTCACAGAGTAACCCTTAAGTCATCTCACAGTCAAAAATAAGTTTAGTCGAACCCCGCCTTGCCGGTTCCGGAAACGCCGGCGAACACGGAATGAACACTTGGCGTTGAAATTGTTTGACACCTTATCACTGCGCGACTAAAATCCCGGATAGCCCTAGCCAAATATATGTCAGAAACCCAACCTCAAACGGTCAAAGCCGTTGGGATCGAAGCGGCTGCCGATAAGCTAACTGCGGTTTGTATCGGTCCGGATGCCGGCGATAACACGCCCTATACTGTCGAACTCGTAAGCGGCGAAGCCAATCTGCCGCAGCTGATCGAATTCATCGGCTCACTTTCCGCGAAATTCGGCGGGTTAGAAAGGCTTGGGATCGCGGTTCCCGGGCTCGTCCACCGGGAAACCAAACGCGTGGCGCTTTCGATCCAAAATCCTGAACATTCCGATCTAGACCTGGCGGAAAGCATACGCTCGGCCGCGGGCATCACGCCCGTTATAGAAAACGACGCAAATGCCGCCGCGTTCGGCGAATTCAGGCTTGGTGCCGGCCGCGACAGCAAAGATATGTTTTATGCAACGATCGGCCACGGCGTCGGCGGCGCGTTCATTCTCGACGGGCGTATCTGGCACGGCGCGGCCGGGTTTGCAGGCGAGTTCGGATACATTGCGCTGAATTCAGACGGGCTTAGGCTCGAAGATGTTGCTTCGACAGAAAATATCGTCCGCCGAACCCGGACGCGGTTCAATCGCGACAGCACGTCCTCGCTCAATAAGCTGCCTGAAACATCGATCCACATTGGCGATATAATCGCCGCCGCAGAGAACGGCGACGATTTCGCCCAGCTAATGCTTGAGCGAACCGGTATGTATGTCGGAACTGCTGTCGCGACCGTCATCAATCTGCTCAACATCGAGCGAGTCGTCATCGGCGGAGCTATAATGCACGCGCAACACCTCGTCCTCGACGCTGTCATAAAGCGCGCCCAAGAGCTTTCCTTCGATCCGTCCTTTGCCGGTACCGAGATCGTCGCGGGCCAGCTTGGCGAAAGCGCCGCCGCGACTGGTGCCGCACTTCTAGCGGCTCAGACCTGATTAGCGCCGCCGTCAAATTCTTATAAACTTGATCAGTGCCGCTTATTTGTTCGCGGGTTGCTTAAACCCTTGACCGAACTGTATTTTCTTAGTTAATGAATTTGCGGTTTAACAAGGATTTAGTAAGATTGATGACTAGATTTACGGAAACTTTCTCAGTTCATATTTCATTCGCTAAGCGTAGTACTCGGGAACAACCTGGAACCTGAGTAGCGGCGGACTTTGATTACCGCGCGGTCTCGCGAGAGAAATTATAATGGCACAATTTTTTCACAAGAGTGCAAACAACATCGCCCGGATCAGCATGATACTGGGCGTTGTACTTGCCGGAACGGCGTTCTTTGTTTATACACAGGTCGCCCGCTCTTCATACCTCACTGGTCGATATCTTGAGCGCCAGCAGCCTGTTCAATTCAGTCATAAACACCACGTCGGGGATGACGGCATCGATTGCCGCTACTGTCATACAACTGTCGAGACCACCGCTTCGGCAGGTATGCCGCCGACACAGACATGTATGAACTGTCACAGCGAGATCTGGGCCGATAGTCCTTACCTTGAGCCCGTTCGGGCAAGCTTCCGCGACAATAAACCGATCGAGTGGGAAAGGATCCACGACCTGCCGGAATTCGCGTATTTCAATCACAGCATTCACGTTGCAAAAGGCGTAGGATGCTCGACCTGTCACGGTCAGATCGATACTATGCCGGCTGTTTATCAGGAAAATACGCTTCAGATGGAATGGTGCCTCGCCTGTCACCGCGAGCCCGAAAAATTCATCCGGCCGAAATCCGAGATCTTTAGTATGCGCTGGCAGGACGGCGATCTCGGCGCCGCCGAAAGGCTGGAATTGAAAGCAAAATATAAGATCCGCAGCAAGGAAATGATGACCAGCTGCTCGACTTGTCATAGATAAAACAGGCAGCGGCCGCCCAACAAAGGATGCAGCTTTTGCGGCCAAGGAATCAATAGAAAAATGCCCAGTCAGGAAAGCAAAAACAACTTTGCAACGATGCGTGAACGTATTCTCGCCCAAAACGGGAAGGATTATTGGCGAAGCGTGGAAGAATTCGTTGATGCACCGGAATTCGAAGAGTTCGTAAAACGCGAATATCCCGCTCACGGCCAGGAATGGAATGATCCGGTCACCCGCCGCAGCTTTCTAAAAGTAATGGGCGCGTCACTGGCTCTTGCCGGCTTGTCGGGCTGTGTCATTCAGCCACCCGAAAAGATCGTGCCCTATGTCCGTCCCCAGGAAGGACTGCTGCCGGGCCGGCCTCTGTTCTTTGCGACGTCGTTCTCGCTCGGCGGGATCGCGACGGGCCTGTTGGCTAAATCTTACGACGGGCGACCGATCAAGATCGAGGGCAATCCCGAGCATCCGGGAAGCCTCGGCGCGACAGACATCTATGCACAGGCTTCGCTGCTCGACATGTACGACCCGGACCGCTCGCAGGAAGTGAATTATCGGGGAACGCCGAAAACCTGGAAGAATTTCAGCGATTCGCTTCGGAGCACTGTCGAAGAGAACCGGGCGGACGGCGGTGCCGGGATCCGATTCCTGAGCGAAACTAATACGTCGCCGACGCTTCATGACCAGTTCAAACGGTTGGCGGCTGAATTGCCCGGAGCGAAATGGTATCAATACGACCCCGTAAATAACGACAACGCTGTCGCCGGTGCAAAGCTGGCCTTTGGTTCGTCGGTGCATACCGTCTACAAATACGATCGGGCCGACCGTGTCCTCAGCTTTGATAAGGATATTTTTTCCGATTTTAACGTTCGCTACAAAAAGGATTATTCCAAAAAGAAGAATTACAGCGAGGGCGTCGAGTCGATCAATCGTCTGTACGCGATCGAAACGACCACCACGCTGACCGGAGCAAAAGCCGATCATCGACTGGCAGTAAAACCCAGCCAGATGACCGAGATCGCCAAGGCGGTCGCAGCCGCTCTGGGTGTTGCCGGCGTCTCGTCGTATACGGAAAATCAGCAGTGGATCGCGGCCATGGCAAAGGACCTTGCGGCAAATCGGGGACGCTCGATCGTTGTCGCGGGCGAAAATCAGCCGCCGGCAGTGCATGCGATCGCTCACGCCATTAATGCGTCTCTGGGCAATGTCGGGCAGACCGTTTTATATACGGATCCCCTAACGCCGAACGCCGAAAGGACACAGATCGAACAGCTCCGCGAACTAGTCACGGATATCGACGCCGGCCGTGTCAAGATGCTCGTATTTCTTGGCGGCAATCCGGTTTACAACACGCCTGCTGACCTAAGGCTGAACAAGGAACGTCTTGATAAGGTCCCATTCCGTGTACATCTTGGGCTCCACGGGCCGCTGCATAATGAGACGGCCGAGATCTGCCACTGGCATGTTTCGGAAAAGCATTATCTTGAGTCTTGGACCGACGGCCGTGCGTATGACGGGACCGCGACCCTCTCACAGCCGCTGATCATGCCGCTCTACGACAGCCATAACGCACACGAGTTGGTGCAGCTGTTCTTCCGTGAAAACTTCGAGCAAAAAGACCTCGATATCGTAAAGGGATTCTGGCAGTCGCAACGTTTGCCGGCCGCAACGCCGGCAGCA
>JBDTMQ010000220.1:0-2475 GCA_039934155.1 Acidobacteriota bacterium
CCGTTGCAGGCCGTCACCGAACCTTCCCCAAATTCGCCGCCGTGGGGAATCTGGGTCGCGTTGGGCGTTTGGGTAGCCAGCGTTTTAGCGATCATTGTCTTCCCGGGTCTCTTTCTCTTGCCATACGCCGCAAGCCTCAATGGTCAGTTCGCCAGCCAGGAAGAACTATTTGAGTTTCTAAAGAACGATCCGAAGTCGCTTTTTCTGCAGGTCATTGCCGTGATCCCGGCCCATGTGGTAACACTGATCGCGGCATGGTTTGTGGTCACTCGGGCCCGGCGTTTCTCTTTCAGAAAAGTCCTCGGGTGGGAAATGGGCGGATTTAAGTGGTGGTACTTCGCCGTGATCCTCGGCGGTTTTTTCGGCATTGCGGGCATTACGGGCTATTTTGTACCGGAAACCGAGAACGAGTTTCTGCGAATTCTGAAAAGTTCCCGAGATGCCGTTATAGCGATCGCGTTCTTAGCGACGTTTACGGCTCCGCTTGTCGAAGAGGTGGTTTATCGGGGGCTTTTGTACTCCGCTTTTCAGAGTCGGTTTGGCGCCAATACGGGGGTCTTGACCGTAACCGCGTTATTCGCGGCCGTGCATGTTCCCCAATATTACCCGAGCTTTTCCACTATATTTCTGCTTGTCCTGCTCAGTCTTACACTAACAATGGTGAGGGTCATTTCAAATAATCTTTTGCCTTGTGTAATTCTTCATATGCTCTTCAACGGTATCCAGTCCGTTCTTTTGATCCTCGAACCCTATCTGCCAAAAACCTCGCAGGCGACGACCGAGACCGCCGCGTTTTTCTTTGGTTTAAAATAAAGAGGACGGAGGCTCACTGCCTCCGCCCTCTTTAGATAAATGTCTTGATCATTATGGCCGCTTAGCAGGAATGTCAGATCTTCCTGAGACCGGCGGTACATAAACCGGCGGCGGTGAAGGTATCGAGATCGGTATCGAATTAGAATTTCTTATCGACTCAATTCCGCTGTTATCGCGGCTATCGGTCATTCCGCCCCGTGTGTTGCCCGAGACGCCGCCCTGCATTCTTACATAAGGAGGAACAGGTCCACGATCGCCAAAAACGCTGATCGGCGTGTTTCGGCCCGTCTCCACGCCTCCGCCGTTTCCCGGCGGCGTGTTCGAAGGGGTGTTGGACGGATAATAGATCACCGGCGGAAGCCTGTACCAGCCGAGGTAACTTCCGAATCCGTAGCCGTACGGCGAATTCCAGCCATATCCGAAGGGCAGGAAGCAGAAACTTCGGCCAAACGGATCATAGACCCATAGCCCGAAAGAATTGTACATGTTCCAGCTACGGCCAAGAAATGATTGCATAAGGGCAGTACGCATTGATTTTTGTTTCAACGACGCGCTGTACTTCGCCAGTTCTTTGGCCCGCTCTTTACTCCAGACCTCGAGCGAATCCTTATCGTCCCTGTCAAACTTCGCTACGGTGACGCCATTTGCCCCGACTGTTGCCTCGCGGCCATCTTTTATGGCCTCTTCCGAGCCATTCACCATGGCCTTTCCCTTCCAAACCGCTATCGTACTGAATCCGTTGTCCTTGACATCGATCCGGTAGACGCCGGTTTCGAAAAGTCGAAATGTCACTTTCGGCGTCTTTATAAAGACATCAAAATCGTCGGCGGCAAAAACCTCTAATATTGCGCTGCCGCGATCGACAAGCAGTTTCAGGTCATCGAGCGACGTGGTCTTGAACTCGAATGCCGAATTTCCGCCCAGCCTCAGATATGAACCAGGGTTAAGCAGGATCTCAGCCCGGCCGTCGGCACCGGTTGAAACGCGGTCGCCGATCTCGAGCTTGTCGCCCTTGATCAGACGCGAACCGGTCCCGTCCTTCCTCAGAACCGCAACAGCCCCCTGGGCGAAATTTACACCGCCGGCCCTGGCGGAGATAACATATTTGTCACCGGCAGCGGCGGCGATCGTGTCGTTTTGTGCGACGACACTACTTTCAAACGCCAAGCCGATCAAACCAATAATGGTTATCAGGGATCGATCGAACTTCATAAATTTTCTCCTGGGGAAAGATTCGGGTCTAATTTTATCTATGTTTTCATTAAATTACAACACAATTCATCTGTAAATACGCGCGATTAATATGAACAACCTTTTCAACAATATCGTAATCAAACAGTACGTCCGGTTGTTATACGCGGACTTTGGTAAATCTATATGGCTACTTTTCGAGATCCTGCAGTTTGTTTCGCTCCGCTTGAAGTTATCGAGCGACTGCTAGAAATACGCGGTGAGCTCGGTTTCGCGGAAACGCTTTATCTAAACAAGTCAGACGAATTGACCGACTTCCTGGATGCCTACGGATTCGATATCTACGCCTTTTCGACAAAAAATGAAAAGCTGAATTACGGGGATTATCGAACGCCTGTCGTTCCTGGCGGGGATGCATTACATTCTTCTTTAAAGGCTCATTGAGCGGGAAAATGGAAACGGCGGTCCATT
>JBDTMQ010000221.1:0-2818 GCA_039934155.1 Acidobacteriota bacterium
GGCGGTCCGAGAGGTCAGGGTCGGCCTGACGGCGCTGCTGCCGGCACAGGTACGGCACCCGCCGTCGTTAATGTAGCAGGTAACTTCAGCGTAACGATCGATATTCCCGGACAACAACTGAGCGGAATTCTAGCTCTTGTACAGCAAGGGTCGAGTATCACCGGTTCGCTCTCGACACAGCTTGGTGTTTCGCAGGTCAAAGACGGTAGAGTGACGGCCGAAGGATTTACATTTTCGTCGTCGGTCGAATTTGGCGGCTCAGTGATCGACATCAACGTCAAAGGGACGGTTACTGGAAACCAGGTCAGCGGCACGATCGATTCGCCGCAGGGAACGATACCGTTCACGGGAACGCGAAATCCATAAGGGGAATGACGGACAGCATCCTGGACGAGCCCACCGGACGCTCAGGCTGGCTATGTCAAATAAAAACATGAAAACCATAAAGTCTTATTTCCTAATGTTCACGGTCGGAATTTTGACCCTTTCGTCCGTCACGTCGGCACAAACACAGGATGAGGTCCTTATCAAAAATGCGACGGTTATGACGGCCAGCCGCGGAACGCTTGAGAATACCGATATTCTCATTCGCAGCGGCAAGATATTCCGTATCGGAAAAAACCTGACGGCCGGTTCCGGGGCAAAGGTGATCGACGCTACCGGCAAATATGTCACGCCGGGTATCATCGACTGCCACTCTCACTCGATGTTGAGCGCGATCAACGAGGGTTCCAAGTCAGTGACCTCAATGACCCGCGTTCAAGACGTTCTAGATCCGACCGATATCGCGATCTATCGTGCATTGGCAGGCGGCGTTACGTCGGCGAATCTGCTCCACGGTTCGGCAAATGCGATCGGCGGCCAGAACGCGACGGTCAAGTTCAAATATGGTCATCCGGCTATTGATTTTCTGATCCCCGACGCACCGCCGGGGATCAAGTTCGCGATGGGCGAAAATCCAAAGCGTTCAAGTTCTCAGGTACAGCCGGGTCAGACGCAAAGGTATCCGCGAACCCGCATGGGAACTTTAGAAGTTATGCGGGATGCCTTTGTACGCGCTCGCGACTATAAGCAGGCCTGGGATGACTACCGGGCCAAAAAAACAAAGGTTCCGCCTCGCCGGGATATCGAGCTCGAGCCGATCGTTGAGATCCTCGAAGGCAAGCGTCTGGTTCACGCCCATGGATATCGTTCGGATGAGCATTTGAACCTTTTGCTGCTTGCCGATGAATTCGGATTTCGTGTCGCGACCCTTCAGCACGGACTCGAGGCTTATAAGATCGCCCCTGAGATCGCAAAACGGGGCACGGGCGTTTCGATATTCGCCGATAGTTGGAGCTATAAGCTCGAGGCTTACGATTCGATCCCGTATAACGGCTATATCCTTTGGAAAAATGGGGTGGTCGTCTCGATCAATTCCGATTCCGACGAGAGAATGCGTCGGCTGAATCTGGACGCGGCCAAAATGATGAAGTACGGCGGTGTGCCGGAAGAGGATTCATTAAGAATGATCACTCTCAATCCGGCCAAACAGCTAGGCATCGACAAGCGTACCGGTTCGATCGAACAGGGTAAGGATGCCGACATCGTGATCTGGAACACTCATCCGTTCAGTGTCTATTCCCACGCTGATATCACGATGATCGAAGGCGAGGTATATTTCGACCGGAGCAAAGACATTCTAGTGCGGGCCGAACTTCAAAAAGAGCGCGAAGCATTGGAGAAACTTGATGTTAACCGGGCTCCCGCCACTGGCGGCACCAGCCCGAGAATTCCTACCGAGCGACGCCGTGCGGAAAGGGACGAAGCAGAGTACGGCGACGAAGATGGAGGAAATCGATGAGAAAACAAGGATATAGAGCGGTCCTCAAAAAGATCGTCGCGCCTGCAATTGCGTTCTGTGCGATAACGACCCTCGCTATCGGCGTGCCGGCACAGAGCGACGGTTCACAGCAAAACAAGACCGGCCGCGGCGGAACGTTTGCTATCACTAACGCAAGAGTGTTCACCGTTTCGGGCGAGGTAATTGATAATGGGACGGTAATAATTCAGAACGGCCGGATAGCGGCAGTCGGCGCTTCTGTACCGATACCGTCCGGCGCCGAAAAGATCGATGCCAAGGGCCTTTCGGTCTATCCCGGAATGATCGACGCTGACACCAACGTCGGGCTTGCGGAGATCGGCCAGGGCGCTAACGCAACTATGGACGTTCAAGAGGTTGGCAACGTTAATTCCAACGCCAAGGCCTTTTTAGCGGTAAATCCACACTCGTCGCATATAAATGTTACGCGTGTGAACGGTATTACCAGCGTTATGTCGGTGCCGCGTGGCGGCCTCATTTCCGGACAGGGAACCGTCATAAACCTTAATGGATCCACCCAGGCCGAAATGTCAGTCGAACCGATGGCCGGTCTGGTGATCAATTTTCCGCGTGTCGCAGCATTCGGTGGCTTTGGCGGCGGCGGTGGCGGTTTCGGCGGTCGGCAGAATTTCGATTTTAGCGAGGCGGTCCGCCGACGCGATACACAGATCGACGAATTAAAGAAGATATTTCAGGACGCTGTGAATTATGGCAGAGCCCATGATGCTTACGCCAAGGACAAGACTTTGTCCTTCCCGGCCACTGATCTGAATCTTGAAGCACTTGTCCCTTACGTCCGCGGCGAAAAGCCCATCTTTTTTACGGCCGAACGTGAACGGGATATTCGCAGTGCCGTAAAATTCATTGCCGATATGAAGGTCAAAGGCGTGATCATCGGCGGTCAGGAAGCGTGGATGGTCGCCGACGACCTGAAAAAGAACAACGTCTCAGTGATCT
>JBDTMQ010000222.1:0-4688 GCA_039934155.1 Acidobacteriota bacterium
CGTATCCTTACCCTGTGAATAGCGGATCAAACCGACGAAGAACTGAGTTTGCGGATCGTTATTGCCGGCCGTTGTGGCCATTGCCTTGGTCAGTAACGGTTCTGCCTTTGCTATCAACCCCTGTTGATAATAGAGGATGCCAAGCGGAACATAGATCTCGGTCAGATCCTTGTCGTTCGACAACGCTGCTTCATAATTTTTTACTGCCTCTTTATCGTCGTCCAGATCCGAAAAGATCTCGGCCAAGCCAAAATATGCGGGTGAATTCTTAGGATTATAGGTCAAAGCTTCTTGAAAAAACTTTCGAGCGGCTCCGGCGCCGTCCTTGACCAACAGATCGTTTCCTTTCAATGCCAGAGCTTCGCTTAAGCCTGACCTCGCACGAACGTTAACTTTATCGAGTGTTACCGATTCCCTAAAGAAATCGATGGCGTGGTCGAAATCATCGCGGTCCATATAATATTCGCCTACGCCGGCAAAAAGCTTCGAGGCTTCATCTTTCGACATCCGGGGAATGTTCGGCAGCCGCGGGTCATTCGGGTCGACCGATTGAGTGCGCTCGCGTCGCGGAGTCACTTTCGCAAGAGTGACATACTGTTTGCTTACTTTGCGGGCTGTTTCAATGCGTTCTTTCTTCGTACGGACGACCTTAGACTTTGTATATCCTTTAGGCGAGGACTTGGAGGCGGTTCGAAATACGAAAACGCTCGATCCGCCGGTAATATCTCCTACCGGGACAAGGTCTTGTCCCTTGGCCGGTATACCGCAAAGAACTACCGCCAATAATGCGGCTGCCGCAATGTAACCTTTCACGAATCCAAATTGCTTAGTCATTTTGTCTCCCAAATGTACGTATGAAGTTTCGTACCGTGTCCGTGCGTGATCCCGACCCGCAGGGTGGACCTCAAATTAGACGGGCCCCATGCTGCATTTTTGCACGGACCAAAACATTTGCGGTCCTTGATTTTAACTAGACAGATCTAATTTACATCGAATTCTACACCAATATCGATATGCTTGCTATATAAATGGATGTTCGATAGATTTATCAATTACCAACGATTCTAGTTTCACATCCAAAGTTACCGGTCCCTCATAGGACCGACAAAGTCTTGGAGCCGTGAACTTCAGAACATTGAAATTATTTAAATAAGGAGATCTTGCCGAAAATGAAAGCATTCGCTACTGAGAATATCAGGAATCTGGCTGTCATTGGACACGGCGACGCGGGTAAAACGCAACTGGTCAGCTCGCTGCTGCACGTTTCCGGGACATCACACCGCTGGGGGAAAGTCGACGAAGGAACCACTGTCACAGACTACGAAGACGACTCGATCGAACGAAAGATCTCGCTAAACAACAACTTCGCTCATCTCGAATATAAAGATACCAAGATCAATCTGATAGACACGCCGGGTTACGCCGCATTTGTTTCTCACGCCCGACCCGCTCTGCGTGTCGCCGACTGTGCCCTGGTCGTCGTTGACGGAGTTCATGGGATCGAAGTCCAAACAGAGAAAACGTGGCAGTATGCAAATGAATTCCTGCTTCCGCGATTCATGGTCGTGAATAAGCTTGATAAGGAACACTCGGATTTCGGTCACGCGCTGGAAACAGCGACCTCCAGTTTCGCTCGTTCGATCGTTCCCTTTACCTTACCTATCGGTACCGAAGAAGATTTTCGCGGAGTGGTCGATGTGGTCCATCAAAAGGCCTATGAATTTGACGAGCACGGCAAAGCAAAAGAGATCTCGATGCCCGAGACCGGTCGGGATATATTTGAACGTACCCGTGAACGGCTGATCGAGATCGTTGCCGAGTCTGACGACGCCTTAATGGAAAAGTATTTTGCCGATGGTACGCTTCCCGAAGAAGATATTTATCCCAATCTCGCCAAAGCGATCGTAAAGAGTAAGTTGTGTCCTGTTTATGCCGTGTCGTCGGTGACGCTGGTCGGCCTTTCGATCCTGCTCGACCATTTGGTGGAATTTGCACCCGATCCTGCCGCACACGAGGCTGAATATGGATTTGCCAATTCTGAAATGGACGGCGAAAGGGTTTCTCGCAAATATTCCAACAGCGAACCGTTCTCAGCATATGTCTTCCGGACGGTCGCGGATCCATTTGCCGGACGGATCAACGTCATGAAGATCATCAGCGGCAAGGTCTCGTCCGATGCAACGGTCTTTAACTCGACCCGCGACACAATGGAACGCCTCGGAGCGCTCCACCTTATATCCGGCAAGACTCTCGATAAGGTCGCCGAAGCTCAAACGGGAGACATAATCGCCGTCGTAAAACTTAAAGATACACAGACCGGCGATACACTAACTGAAAAAACGAAGCCAATCGTATATCCGCTTGTCGAATATCCCGAGGCAGCTATCGCATTTGCGATCGAGCCGAAGTCCAGAAATGACGAGGACAAGATATCGGCTGCACTTCACAGGATCCTGGAAGAAGACCCTAGTCTCCACTTTGATCGAGATGCGCAGACCAAAGAGTTTGTTTTGAGCGGTTCCGGTCAGCTGCATATAGAGACGGTCGTTCAGAAACTCGCAAATAGATATCACGTCGAGGTCGCGCTTCATCCGCCGAAAGTTCCTTATAAAGAAACGATCACGGATAAGGTGGAAGTTCAGGGTCGCCATAAAAAGCAGTCAGGCGGCAGAGGACAATTCGGTGATTGTAAAGTGATCTTCGAACCGCTTAACCGCGGGGCCGGTTTTGAATGGGTCGATAAGATCTTTGGCGGTGCGGTGCCCCAAAACTTCAGGCCCGCGATCGAAAAAGGCATTATCGAAGCCGCGACGGGCGGCGCTGTCGCGGGTTATCCGCTGGTCGATTTTAAAGTGACGCTGATCGACGGAAGTTATCATACGGTGGATTCCGACGAACATTCATTCAGAGCGGCCGGCCGCAAAGCTTTTAGGGCGGCAATGGAAAAAGCCCGGCCGACACTTCTTGAGCCGATAATGGATGTCGAGGTTTTTACGCCGCAGGAAGTTTCAGGCGACATAATGGGCGATCTTAATTCCCGGCGCGGACGCGTCTCCGGAATGGATATGCGCGGCAAGCAGCAAGTGATAAAAGCAAAAGTGCCGCTTTCCGAAATGCTCGATTACCAGTCAAAACTGAATTCGGTCACACAAGCCCGGGGTTCTTATCACATGCAGTTCTCTCATTATGACCCGCTGCCGCACAATCTGGCCCAAAAGGTAATAGACGATGCGGTGGCCTCGGGACGGGTACGGGCACATGAGGACGAAGAATAAGTTCCGAAACCTTGTTTGTGACCTGCTGCGTAAAATGTCACGTAAGGATCAATCACTTTTGATAGGCGGCCATCCGCTCGATTTAGATTTTCAGGAGAGCAACAATGAAAGTTAGAAAAAGTTATTTGCTTATTGCGGCTGCATTTTTTCTCTTAACACCAACTCTGGTTTCGGCTCAACTGCGGCTGCCGCGGCCGAGTCAAAAGGCCTCCGTAATGCAAACGATCGGGGTCACCGACCTCACCATTACTTATAGCCGGCCGGGCGTGAAAGGTAGAACAATATGGGGCGACGCACCCAAGGACGCATATGCGCAGGGCGAAGCAACGCTAGATGACCAGTATAAGCGTCCGGAAGGGATGCCCATCGTGCCTTACGGCCATGTCTGGCGAACGGGTGCCAATGAGGCTACGCAATTTGTCATAACCGATGACGCCACGATCAACGGTCAAAAACTTGCGGCGGGCAGCTATAGCCTTCATACCATCCCGGGAAAGGACGAATGGACCATAGTCTTTAACGGTACCGCAAACCAGTGGGGCAGCTTTAGTTACGACCCGGCCAAGGATACTCTTCGCGTTAAGGCAAAACCGCAGTGGGTCACCGAAAATCAGGAATGGCTGGCTTACAGCATCGAGCCCGTAACCGACAACTCGGCCAATGTAAACATTCGTTGGGAGAAGGTGAAGGTTCCCTTTACAGTCGAAATAAACGTTTCGGCAGTGGCTATCGCACGTGCGAAACCGTTGTCGCATCGGCAAAATCCGACGACTGGCGAACGCCTTTTCAAGCCGCGAATTATGCTAAGCAAAACAAGGCCGATGTTGAGGCAACGGCGTGGCTGACACAGGCCCTGAAGGCAGTTGATGAATCGATCGCAGCCAAGGCATCCTTCCAAAATCTTTCGGGCAAGGCCAATGTTCTGCTTGCTCTTGGCCGCAAGGACGAAGCTATAGCGTTCGGTGAAAGGGCTATAGAGAAAGGTAAAGCCGATAAGGCGGACACAGCCGCTTTTGAAAAGCGAATGGCTGATATCAAATCAGGTAAGTTGTAAATTAACCCTTTAGGGTAATGTTTTAGACAGTAGAAAGGGCTCTGGAAAGTCTTCCGGAGCCCTTTTAAGTTTAATTGGTCCGCGAAGGGGCAATTACCATTTGCGGCTTCCACCGTAGCCACCACCGCCACCGCCATATCCGCCGCGACCGCCGCCGCCGCCGCCGCCGCGTGATTCCTGCGGCTTTGCTTCATTTACCTTCAATTCGCGACCGTCGACCTCTTTGCCGTTGATCTGTGAGATCGCGGCCTGTCCGTCTTCTTTTGAGGACATTTCGACGAATCCGAAACCGCGCGAGCGCCCTGTTTCACGGTCTTCAATAATGTTGGTCGATTCGACAGTGCCGACGGTCAGCCCGG
>JBDTMQ010000223.1:0-3909 GCA_039934155.1 Acidobacteriota bacterium
CGGCGGCACTTTGACGAAAAGGAAACCGGAAACAAGATCGCGAATAAACTCGCCGGCATGATCGAGACATCCACAGTAACGCAGCGAACCTATGAATTAACGAGTGCTCCGATGCTGAATAAGCTGGCAAAGCGCGCCGACGATCTAATGGATCGTGCAACTCCGCGGTGGGGCGGGGGAAGGATCGGGAACATCATCTCCGACCTCAAGAAATCGACCGAGGATTTCAAACGTGCTACACAGGAAACGATGGACGCGTTTGCGATGTTCAAGCCGTTCATGATCGATAACGAGTACCTTTACCGATCGGACAATGTTCGGGCTCTGATGTCTGTGATCAAGGAAAAGGAGAAACATTTGCTGCCGTGGTATCCGGATAAGCTGGACTGGTACGACTACTGGCTGAACGTTCATTTTCCGGGGATGCGCAAATGGGTGCTGCCGGCACTGGAAGAAGAGTTAAAGATCCAGGAAAAACGCCTGCATACGTATAAGGACCTGCTCGATCTTTTCGACACAGCGACAAAGCGGTTTCCGACCCGCGTCGCGATGCGTATCGAGCGAAACGGCAGGAAAGAACAGTATACGTTCGAAGACATTAAAGAGCTTACGCTTCGGGCGGCGGGATTTTTTGCAAACAAAGGTATTTCTGCAGGTGACCGCATAATTTTGTTCTCGAGCAACATGCCTGAGTGGGGAATCTCATATTTCGCTATTCTCAAAGCCGGCGCTACGGCTATCCCGATAGACCCGTCGAGCTCTGTCGATGAGATCATTGCTTTTGCAAAAGCCGGCGAGGCTGCGGCCATCGTTCTTTCGCCCAAACTGGCGGCGGAAAATCCTGACCTTGAAGAAAAATTGTTAAGTGCTTCCGCCACAGGCGTCGGTGCGGACAAGAGTGTCCGCGTTCCGGTCTGGACGTTCGATGAAGTATTCGAAATGACGGACGAGACCGAGGAATCAAAACGCCTGGCCTTGCTGCCGCCAAAGGTGCTCGGCAATGCTGTCGCGTCACTGATCTTTACATCGGGAACGACCGGAACGCCCAAGGCCGTGATGCTGACCCACAAGAATTTCACCAACATGATCTCAATGTTGTCGAGCGTGCTGGATATGGACATCACTGATGGTGTCCTGTCTGTGCTGCCGATGCATCATACGTTCGAATTTTCAGCCGGCTTTCTCACGCCGTTTTCGAACGGCACGCCAATAACATATCTTGACGAGCTGTCGAGCGAAGAGTTATCGCGCGCTATCAAGCACGGTCATGTGACAGGAATGATAGGCGTGCCGGCATTGTGGGAGATGCTGCATAGGCGAATAAAAACACGCCTTCGTGAGCGGGGCGACTGGGTCGCCGACATCGCGGATAACATGATAACGTTCAACGCGTGGCTTCGCGATAATTCTCCCTTTAATCTTGGGCCTATCGTGTTTTTTCCGATACATCAGGGAATGGGTGGAAAGATGCGCTACCTGGTCTCGGGCGGCTCGGCTTTGAGCGAAAAGGTCCAAAAGGATCTGCACGGTTTGGGGTTCACTGTGCTCGAGGGTTATGGACTGACAGAAAGCTCGCCGGTGCTGACCGTTGCACGGCCGGGAAACAAACTTCTTCGTGGCAGCGTTGGCAAGCCTCTGCCTGGCGTTGAGGTGAGGATCGATCAACCCGACGAAAGCGGCGTCGGCGAGGTTTTGGCCCGGGGGCAGAACATCATGCTCGGCTATTACAATAACGAAGTCGCGACCGAAGCCGTTTTGCAGGAAAGATGGCTTCGGACCGGCGACCTTGGACGACTTGATGAGGACGGAAATCTATTTATCGTTGGACGATCAAAAGATGTGATTATCGACGCGAACGGTAAAAATATTTATCCCGATGAGATCGAGGACCTCTATGGAAAATCGGGATTCATCAAAGAGCTAAGCGTTGTCGGGCTGCCGGATGACGACGGCGGGGAAAAGATCTCATCACTTGTAGTGCCTGATTATGAATACGACATAGCTCTCTCACGGGCGGAAGTAAATAAGAAGATCGAAGTACATTTTCGTGAGGTTTCGGCATCGATCCCGTTTTTCAAGCGGATCAAGGTCTTGCATATCACTCCGTTCGAACTGCCCCGTACCGCAACACGCAAAGTTAAACGGCCCGAGATCGTTGAAATGCTTCAGGGCCTCGAAGCGCGTTCGAAGAATAAAGCCAAAGCGGTGGTCGAGTCTAAAGGCGACGATAACGTCTTGTGGATCAGAAAAATAGTGGCAACGGTCTCGAGCCGTCCACTGTCTGACATTGCGGTCGACGATAAGCTGCCCGATCTGGGTTTTGATTCACTGATGTTCGTCGAGCTGCAGGCCGCAGTTGAGGACGCCGGCGGCCGCGTTCTATCGCCTGATACATTGAACGAGGTCCAGTCGGTACGGGAACTGATGACGGCAGTTCAGAGAGTCGACAAGTCCAAAAAACTTGCTGATGAGCCAAAGACCGAGGAGAAAAAAGACGATGATGACATCGTCATTCCATCTATTGTTCGGCGGATCGGGAACTCATTGGTCGATGCGGCGCAGAATACATTATACGACGGTGTTCTCGATACGCGGATCGAAGGCGAAGCGAATGTGCCGCAGCACGTGAATTTTATCGTTGCGCCAAACCACACCTCACATATAGATACGGGTCTGGTCAAAAAGGCCCTAGGTAAAGACGTAGCAGAACAAACGGTAGCGGTCGCCGCGGCTGATTACTGGTTCGACACAAAATACAAGCGTGCGTATATGAATAACTTCACCACGCTTGTTCCGATCGAGCGAACGGGAAGCCTGCGTCAGTCGCTGCGTCACGTAACACGTATTTTGAATGACGGCTATAACGCTCTGATCTTTCCCGAAGGCGGTCGTCAGGAATCGGGAACGATCGCCGAATTCAAACCGATCATCGGCTATCTCGCCCTAAACCAGAAGATCGGCATCCTGCCGATATATATCTGGGGAACCTATGAGGCGTTTCCTAAAGGGACGATCTTTCCAAAAGGCAGCAGTCTCGGGGCCAAGGTTGGCGCAAAGGTGGGGCATTTTCTCGAATACGACGAGCTGGCAAAAATGGTCGAGGGAGTGCCGAACACCGAAGCATATCGCTTGGTCGCCGCACGCGTTCAGCACGAAGTTGAAAATATGCGTGATGGAAAACGAGACAAGTTTGATGTCGCCGCAGTCCGAAAAGCCTGGAAGGCCGACCGGCGCAGATCACGCAAACAAGAGCCTGTGATCGACGAATAGCGGCAGCGGGGCATTCCTTGCATCATGCCACTAATAAAGTAACAATTTAACTCACTCAATAAACGATTATGATCCCCAAAATAGTGACCGTTCTAACTCTCGCAACCGTTTTATTTGCCTCGTTCACACCCGCCCAAGGGCCCGCCGGAAAAGCAACGTTCCGCGTACCGTTCGAAAAATTTACGCTTCCTAACGGACTGCAGGTGATATTTCACATAGATCGGTCGGATCCGGTCGTTGCCGTGGCGTTGACGGCGCACGTCGGTTCGGCTCGGGAAAAGGCAGGCCGCACGGGATTTGCCCATCTGTTCGAACATCTGCTCTTTCTGGAATCCGAAAATCTCGGCAAGGGCGGGCTCGATAAAATGAGCGCTCGTGTCGGCGGCTCGGGTGCAAACGGCTCGACCAGCCGAGACCGAACCAACTATTTTCAAACAGTTCCGAAAGACGCCCTTGAGAAAATGCTGTGGGCCGAGGCTGACAAACTTGGCTGGTTCATCAACACGGTGACTGATCCCGTGCTCGCTAAAGAGAAACAGGTCGTCAAGAACGAAAAACGGCAAAGTTACGACAACAGCCCTTATGGCCAAACGTCATACGTGATCGATCGGAACCTGTATCCGTCAGATCATCCCTATA
>JBDTMQ010000224.1:0-1668 GCA_039934155.1 Acidobacteriota bacterium
TGCCGCCTTCAAACGCGCAATGGCCGATGGGGCGGACGGCATCGAGTTCGACGTCAGGCTTTCAAAGGACGACGTTCCGGTCGTTTTTCACGACAAGACCCTCGACCGCACGGCCCGCCGCGAAGGTCTCGTTTCTGATTTCACATCCGCGCAACTGTCGAGCATGGACATCGGATCCTGGTTCAACATGACATTTCGCCAAACTGCGAATTCAGCTTTCTCGAACGAGCGCATTTCGATGCTGAGTGAGACCTTAATTTTTCTGGAAGGGTTCACCGGCCGGATTTATATTGAGTTAAAGTGCGACGACAGCGACATGGAGCCGCTAACGGATTCCGTGTGCGCAATCGTAAAAAACTCGCCGCTTGCCGGTCAGGTCGTTATCAAAAGTTTCAAGCTGGACGCGATTCGCAGGACGCGAATCGCGTGCCCAAACCTTATAACAGCAGCCCTTTTCCCGGTAAAATTGAAGATGATCCTGCGAACGGAAAGGCATATTCTAACCGCCGCGCATCAGTTCGGAGCCGATGAGATTTCGCTGCATTATTCGCTGGCCACCCGCAAATTGATGAATATGGCCAATAAGCGCGGCCTGCCCGTGACGATCTGGACTGTCGATAACCCACGCTGGATAAAGCGCTGTATCCAACTTGGCGTAAAAGCCATAATTACAAATAATCCGGCCCGACTGTTGGCGAAACGCAGCGAGATATTATGCGGCTATTAAATGTGCTTATTCACGCTTTAACATATTCATCGTCGTGTGAACTCAGGTGCCAGAGCGTGATCTCAGAGCCGCGGAGAGCGAAAAGTGCTATTGCCGATCGCTGGAATTACGAAGCCCGGCCTTATGCCGCTGATGTACGCGGCTGAGCCAGATTCCACCCTGTCGGCGACGGGCAAACCGTCAAGCATCTTTATCGTTATCCCGGCTACGCCGCTGCCGATACGATTCGCCTGAAGGTCCGCAGCACGAGGAAGAACCGCGAAATGCGAAAGTTTTAATTCTCGAAGCATGCTGTTAAGCACGCCGTGAAATTCGGCATCGGATTTGGCTGACATCGCTTGCGGCTCGTAAATACCGCGTACCTTTTTCCAATCAGCCCCGCCGAATGTCGGATCGTAATGTTTTTCGTTTACCGTTTTCCAGACTTTGTTGAAAGTAGCCGGCCACAGTTCTCTCGGATCCGGCACTGCCGGCGCGCGGTCGTAGTTTGGGCGTTGACTTGAAACGCTCCAAAAAGCAGAAAAACAAAAATTAACGTACTTTTCATAATTACAGGCGAATAAAGATTCATTCGCCGCCACTTAATACGTATAATGGTTTTCGCGCGTTTCAATTTTACCGGATGTCTAAGGTAGGTCTAAGATTGTCTTGCTGCGTAATTTTTTTCCCAAAGTATAAGTTAAATGAAATTTTATAACGATATTTTAGGGCTGGTCGGCAACACGCCGCTTGTCAAAGTCAATCAGCTTACCCGCGAGCGAAAGATCAAGGCGCAGGTCTTCGCGAAAATGGAAAACCTAAATCCGGGCTATTCAGTCAAAGACCGCATCGGTATTTCGATGATCGACTGGGCCGAAAATGACGGCGTGTTGAAAGCCGGCGGCACGATAATAGAAGCCACCTCCGGAAACACCGGAATCGGACTGGCCCTCGTTGCCGCG
>JBDTMQ010000225.1:0-1973 GCA_039934155.1 Acidobacteriota bacterium
TCTACGAAAACCTCACCGAGGCTGTCATCTTCGTCCTCGATACTCTGAGAACAAAGGATCACGGCCGTTTGAAGCAATTTGTCAAACAATGCTTTTTCCTCGTGCATCAGAGCCATGATCTCGGCCCTGATCTCTGACAAACTTTTGCCGGCAAATTCCGCGTTCAGGTAATTGGCGGCCCGGTCGAGTTCATCCTTGGAAAAGCTGACCTTTAGCCGAATTATCCGGTTATGCACGATGTTCGGCGCCGAAACAAGAACAACGAGGATCCGGTTATCGGAAAGGTTAACAAATTCGATATGCTGCAGGCGGTCGCTGGCTAAACCAGGCGAGACGACGATACCTACATTATTTGAAAGAGCAGATAATAACTGGGAGGTTCGTTCCATTAACCGGTCCGGCGCCTCGGCAAATTCGTTCGAGTTCAAGCCAAATTCATCCCCTATGCGGTGCAGGTCGTCATTCGAAATGCTGAGAACCCCGAGTAGATTGTCAACGTAAAACCTATAACCCTTGTCCGTCGGTATCCGGCCGGCCGATGTATGAGGCTGTTCGAGCAGGCCAAGTTCTTCGAGCTCGCCCATTACGCTTCGTATACTGGCTGAGCTTAATCCCTGGGCGTTGGCGAATTTTTCTGAGATCGTTTTCGAGCCGACCGGTTCGCCAGTGACAAAATGTTCGTTGATGATCGCAGAAAGGACTGTCTGACCACGAAAACCGGGTGCCTCAGCGGGATTTTTGATCGTATGGTTTGATTGGCGGACGGACATTTTTCACGGCGAGATTGATGCAGACCGGACTAAAACGGTATGCTTCCCAATACAAGGAATATCATTTTCCGCCGAAATTTGTCAACAATTAATCGTTTAACTCTGATTAACAAAGATATGCGGGACGCAGCACAATCCATCCACCAGTATTATGCCGAAGCCTTTCGGGCGATGGATACGAAGCGCTCCGCGCCGCCGATCGAGGTCACCTATTATCCGTATGTAGGCATTAATCACACGATCAGGATAAGATCGGGCATGGTATTTGTCAGGATCGGCGAGATCTGCCGAAAAATGCCCGCCAGCGGCCATCGGGCACTGGCACAGATCCTGGTTGCTAAACTGTTGAGAAAAATGGTTCCGGCCGAAGCCCAGCGTGTTTATTCTGCGTACATTAAATCTCCCGAAGTTCGGCAGCGAGCTCTTGAACGCAAGCGCGAACTTGGCCGAAAAGTGATCACTACCGCCGCCGGCGATGTTTACAACCTCGATCGAATATTCGACCGGCTAAATAAGAAATATTTTCGCGGCCGACTTCCGCGGCCTGTGCTAACGTGGTCATCGCGAAAGACCTTTCGCATTCTCGGTCATCATGATGCGACCCATCAGACGGTTGTCGTAAGTAAATCGCTCGATTCGGCAAACGTCCCGCGTTATGTCGTGGAATATGTCGTTTTTCACGAAATGCTGCATGTTTTTCATCCAACACAACATGTGAACGGCCGCCGATACAACCACACGCCCGCTTTTCGCCATGACGAGCAAAAATTCTTGCATTTTGAAGAAGCGGAACTTTGGATCGAAAAAAACGTCAGAAAACTGAAACGCGCCGCGCGGAAGTCTTGAAGTTTGTCGACCGCTTGTCTGCCTACTGCTCTTTACCAAGCTGCGCGATCATCAAACCTATCAAACCGAAATCCGAGGACGTTATTCTTTCCATCCCAAATTGATTGAACCGGGTCGTCGTAACGAATTCCTGCGTCAATGGTGCATCATTTTTCCGTTCCGACAGGACCCCGATCATTTTCGCATTCGGATCGTTTTCTACGCCGAGCGTCACGACCGCCCCTGATTCATTCGTCAGCCGGGTGTTCTTTGATACGGTAGCCAGGCTCTCACCGCTGTTCCTTGCTGTCAGGCACTTTATGACGCTTTCGGCATCGCCGACAATGATGCGGTTTTCGACCAAGGCGGCTGCGATCT
>JBDTMQ010000226.1:0-7094 GCA_039934155.1 Acidobacteriota bacterium
GCAGCGACTACGGCGCGGCGCGTTGGCGGCCGTTGCCGGACGGCAGTTTCGAGGCAGTTTAAGAAGGTCGATCTGATCGCCACCGTTATTATATGTTAAAACGGGGCTCAATTCCAAGAAATACTTTTGGGCGGGATCAAAATATTTTTCAAAAAAAAGGCCCTGAAAATATGCAACCAGGAAGCATATTCTCAGGGCTGTAAAAACAGCGATCGGGATCTAATGCATTCGGGCAGTCGTGTCGCCGCGGGAGATGACGAGACTGGATTGCGAGTAAACACCGTCGCTGATCAATAGGCCATCTGCAAGAGGGGAATTATCTGCGAGCGTAAAGTTATCGGATATCAACAGGCCAGAGGATCCGATAGGCGTACCGTTGGTCATCGTTTGATATCCGTTTGGTCCCGCATTACCGCTCAACATCGCGCCGTCACTTATTAACAGTCCGTCGCTGATCAACAGACCATCACTGATCAAAAGACCATCGCTGATAAGCAGTCCGTCGCTGATCAACAAGCCGTCACTGATCAGCAGCCCATCACTGAACAACTGACCATTATTGTAAAGATTCTGATACCGCGTGATGAGACCGGTGCCGGTAACGGCCGCGTAATTCGGCAGGATGCCGCCCGACCATTGGAACGTGGTGCCGGCGATCGTCGAACTGTGAACAGGCAAAGTGCTGCTGGTCAGCATTGGCTCGCCCTGTCGGGTCGGACTCGGCATATTTTGCCGGATCGAGCGTGCAAGCCGAACAGCACCTTCAACGTTGAGTTCGCCCGCACCCTGCTCGAGCGTGTTAAAGCCGGCAAGCCGCTGAGCCGTATATTGAAGCACCATTTTCACCATGTTCGGCGTCAGCTTCGGATTAGCTTGCAGAAGAAGAGCGACGGTACCGCTGACGATCGGGGTCGCCATCGAAGTCCCGCTCATGTACATCATTTTTCGCTTGTCGTCAGCGGAATTTTGCATGGCGAGATCGCGGTTTGAATCGACGATCTCGTTGCCCTTGGCCTGCGCTCCGACTATCCAGTTTCCCGGCGCTACCAGATCGGGTTTGATCAGGTTGTCGTAATGCCTGGTACCGGCTTCATCCGTCCAGTACGAACGCGTTGGTCCGCGCGAGCTGTAGGTCGTAATGCCGTCATCGTTGCGGCGATCTGTTCCAAACGTATTCGACGCTCCGACTGTGATGACCGAAGGATCGTTACCCGGCGCATGGATCGCGCCATAGATCTTTTGCCCGGCTGCCGTTTTGCCCGCATTCCCTGCCGCAGCAACCACGACGATCCCGGCCTCTGTCAGCTTTCTTACGGCCCGGCAGAGCGGATCATTGCGCCAGCTCTCGACCGCGGGCGAACCAAGACTCAGGTTGACGACGCGAATGTTATTCGCCGTCCGATTGGTGTAGATCCAATTGAGAGCACTGATCAATCGTGCTGAGCTGCCGACACCGTGATCATCGAGGACACGCACGTTTATGATCTTGGCGTTCGTCGCGATCCCCTTATAGTTTTCCAGGTAGAGACCGTCGCCGGCATTGAGATTCGCTCCGTCGCCGCTCGCCGCAAGCGATGCCACATGGGTTCCGTGGCCGAACCCGTCCTCGTCGATATGGCTGTCACTTGTAAAATTTGCACGTTGGACGACTCGCTTCGATCCGTTAACTGCAACGAATGAGCGGTGGTCCTCGCGTATGCTTGAGTCAACGATTGCGATCCCTATACCGGTGCCGTCAAGCAGCGAGCTTGTGTTCGCTACGCCGATGCCGAGCAGACTGACGTTCAATCCTTGTTGGCTCGTCCGTACCAGCGAGGTCCCCGTTGTTGTTTCGATGTGGCCCAGCAGCTTCACTTCGCGGTCAAGAGAAATGTGGTTCGTTCCGCGTGCCTCGGCGATCGATTCGGCGGCCTTGACCGGCAGATCGAGCGTGATCATTCCAAAGTTGTTTGCACGGCTGTCGATCGTTACTCCGTTTTTCGTCAGGGCCGCGGCAAACTGTGGGTCGTCTATGTCTTCGGCCTGAACGATGACCTTGACACGCGTATTAGGGTCGGCATTCGCGATAAGTTCTTTCAGGTCTGGCGAGATTTTGTCGCCTACAAAAGGATCGTTTTCCCGTGAACGGTCGATCCTCACGAATTTTTGCGCAAGCTGCTTGTCGGCCGCGATCTGAGACACATAATTTGTCGACGAAGCGGCAGAGACGACTTGCATCTTTCCGGCCGCGATCGCGTCATAGATCTTTGCGGCCGCGGCCGCACCGAACAGAGGTGTTTCCTTGGAAAATCCACCGATGTCGTCAAGATATACGATCAGACGTCCCTTTGAACGCTCGGCCGCGACGGTTATTGAATCAAGCTCGGCGGCAAGTTCCTCCGATGTTCGAACTGTCGAAAAGAGGAGATTCCAGTTGATTTGTACGATGCGTTTAGAAGGCGCGATCTCAGCCAGCCGCGACGCGGCAGCCATGACCGCCGGCCCCCTTCACTTCCTTTTTCATCGATCAGTACCGGGTTGCGAATTGCGGACCGCGAGAGAACTGCTGCGATCTTATTGGCCTCAGCTGACCTTGTCTCGCCGTTGATCGAGGCGGCCGCAGGAGTCAGGTCGATAAGGTATCGGAGCTGAAGTGCTGCCGGTCCTGAATTGTCCGCGGCAGGAACGCGTGCCAGCTGTCCCATGACGGCAGTCGAAAAGATCATCGAAAAGATCAAAATTCCGGCTACCAGATCTGTTATTCGTCTCATAAGCTTTTTAGTCCCCCAAAAATGGGTGGTCAAAATTCTGATCTCCTTATTGCAACGTTTGGGCCGCATATGTTCAGCAGAGCCTAATCGTTGCGTTTACAGGTAATTACAGCTCATGAAATGCGATCTTTGGAATGAGGTCGGCTCTGTGGATTGGTCAATTTGACCGCCGGATGAGTTCAAACTGAATGAAAAAGACGATGCCGCCTGCGTGGAGCTGCATCGTCCCCGGAATATTGATAAGTGGCTACTATTTTTCGATCCCGACCTGAGTCAGCGCATAGGCGTAATCAAACGCAACCTCTTTCAGTCGATCGTATCGTCCCGAAGAACCGCCGTGGCCGGCACCCATATTCGTTTTCAGTAGAACGGTGCTGTCGCCTGTATTCATCTGCCTTATCTTTGCGGCAAATTTGGCACCTTCCCAATACGGGACCTGGCTGTCGTTGAGCGAAATCTCGATCAGCATGTTCGGATATGCCTGCGCCTTAACGTTGTCGTACGGCGAATACTGGACCATGTAATCCCACGCTTTCTTTTCATTCGGATTGCCCCACTCGATCCATTCCTCGGTCGTCAGCGGCAGCGAATCATCGAGCATCGTATTCATTACATCGACGAACGGAACCTGTGCGATCACTGCATGAAATGTCTCGGGCGACATATTCGAAACGGCACCCATCAATAACCCGCCGGCGCTGCCGCCCTGGATAACAAGCCGGTCCGACGACGTATATTTATTAGCCACCAGCCACTTTGCCGAATCGACAAAGTCGTAAAACGTATTCAGCTTTTTGTACATCCGGCCCTCTTGGCGCCACTTTTCGCCGAGCTCGCTTCCGCCGCGAATGTGAGCGATGCCATAGATCATTCCGCGATCGACGAGGCTGAGCCGGGCCGTCGAGAATCCGGGATCGGTCGAATAGCCATAAGAGCCATAGGCGTAAAGCAGCATCGGCGATTTGCCGTCGAGCTTCGTTCCTTTCTTCATAACGATCGAGACTGGCACCTTTACGCCGTCGCGAGCGATGGCCCACACTCTCGTCGTCTCATACTGCGTCTTATCGTAACCACTCGGTATTTCCTGCTGTTTTAACAGCGTGCTTTTGCGCGTCTTGAGGTCGAATTCAAAAGTTGAATTCGGCGTGATCATCGACGAATAGTTATATCGGACGACCGGCGTATCGTACTCCGGGTTGGTTGAAAGGCCCATCGTATAGACACTTTCCGGCGTTTCGATCCGAGCGGGCGCACGCCGCGTTTTTCGATCCATTACGCGGATGTATTCGAGACCGTTCTCCATCTCCGAAACAAGCGCGTAATCTTTGAAAAAGCTGATCCCGTCGATCTTAATTGCCGGGTTGTGTGGAATAAAATCGGTCCACTTTGATTCGCCCGGATCGCTCGCCGGCGCCTTAACGACCTT
The DNA here is from genome assembly GCA_039934155.1 of Acidobacteriota bacterium. Taxonomy (GTDB): domain Bacteria; phylum Acidobacteriota; class Blastocatellia; order Pyrinomonadales; family Pyrinomonadaceae; genus OLB17. The sequence goes on from JBDTMQ010000226.1 coordinate 4,177, forward strand.
GAAATTCTCGGCATCCTTGTTGGTGATCATGTAGAATTCGCCGTTATCAAAATCGGCGTTATATTGATGCCCTTCACGCCTTGGCGAGATCACCTTCCATTCGCCGAGCGGGTCGTCAGTGCCAAGATAACGGTACTCGTCCATCGTCTTGGCACCAGACGCAAGGAACAGCATTTTCCGATCCCGTGAGCGTCCGACACCGAGGTTGAATAGCACGTCTTTTTCCTCGAGCAAAAGCGCGTTGTCGTTTGTCCCGACGGTATGCCGCCAGAATTTGTCGGAACGTTTTGAGACAGGGTCTTCCTGGACGACAAAAATGTATTTGCCGTCATTTGACCATTCGACCGAGGTAACACGTTCGATCTTGTCGGGCAGCATCTTTCCCGTTCTAAGGTCCTTGATCTGCAGCGTGTATTGCCGATAACCGGTCGTATCCGTTGCGAACGCGAGCAGATTACCGTCCGGGCTCGGTTCGAACGCGTCTATCGCAAAATACTTATGACCAGCCGCCATCGCGTTTTGGTCGAGCAGTACCTCCGCTTCCCGGCCATCTTTTGAGGTAGTTCGCAGGTACGTCGGATATTGTTTGCCTTCCTCCGTCTTATTGAAATACCAATACTTCCCCAGCCTGTACGGTACGCTGTTGTCGGTCTGTTTGATCCGGCCGAGCATTTCTTTATAGAGATCGTCGGCAAATGTCTTATGCACGCCCATCTTACTTTCGGTATAAGCGTTCTCGTCCTCTAGATATTTGATAACGGCCGGATCTTTTTTTCCATTCCTGTCTCTCAGCCAGGCATAGTTGTCAACGATCTCATAGCCGTGGATCTTTAATACTTTCGGGTCTTTTTTGGCGATTGGTGGTTTCATATCGGTCTGTGGAAGTACCGTGACCCCGCCCATTGCAGCGACGAAAAAAGCGGGAACAAGCAGCGATCTTTTCATGTTCAATAACTCCTGATAGGAAAGAAAATCGGTCGGATTAGTTCTCCATTCTATCTTTAGCCTCCGATCGCCGCAAGCCGCCGGACAACAGGCGAAGGCCGTCGATTTTTGTTAAAATCGTTATATGTGCGGACGTTACGTAAGAGACATTTCGAAAGAGGAATTGATCAGATATTTCAATATCGTCGAGGGCCGCGATTATTTTGATATTCACGGCTATCGAGCGAGCAAAGAGGTTTTTCCGGGCACATCTATCATGGCGATCAATAATCGCCGCCAGCCCGAAGACTTTTGGTGGACGATCGAAGACAAAGATTTTCGCGGCATTATGAGAAGGACCATTAATGCCAAGGCCGAGACAGTAGCAAAGGTGCGGATGTTCGCCGACGCGTTTCACAGCGACCGGGTGCTGATCCCCGCGACCGGCTTTTTTGAATGGGACCAAAATAAGACTAGACACCAGTTCACTTTCGACGAACCGCTGTTTGCGTTTGGCGGAATTGCCCGGGAATGTTTGGTAAAGGGTGAGCCGCGTCGCTGTGCCGTGATCCTGACGACCGAAGCCAATGATGTCGTCCGTCCTATTCATGTCAAAGGACGTATGCCTGTGGTCATTCGCAAATATGACCACGAAAAATGGCTCAGCGGCGACACGTCAATCGGCGAACTTCGGCAATTGATGCTGCCGCTGAAAAACGAAGAAACCCACGTCGCCCCTGCCCCTTCTCGAAGCTCGACTTCCGGCCACTATCCCGAAAACAATTAGCCGCGACACGCGTGCGCAAAAAGACCGCCGTACAGAACACGGCGGTCGCCTCGAAATGTTTTCCTGTCGAGGTTATTGCTCCTGCTCTTCCTCGTCCAATGCGGCTTCAGGTGTGCCGGGTCTCGGCTCTGCGCGTCCGACACCGAGGCTGTCGTAGTTGAGTATCGCGTTGAAAAGCAGCGAGAAACTTCCGTGGGTCTGGTGCCGCCACATCGGGTTGTTCGCAAACATTACAACGTGTCCTTTTCCGACAGGCACGTCGACGACCGCCGCCTTGCCGGCAAGTTCGGAACCGCCCGCCAGCATGCCGCTTATAAGAAGCTCTTTTTCCGGAGCGAATCGTAAAATTACCCGGGGACGCATCGAGATCGGCGGAGTAAGTGCCGCGGCGTTCGGGTTTGGCGTTGGTGAAGGTCCGGGCTTGGGCGGTCGTCTTCCCTGTACGATGTCAGCGTCACCGATCGTTCCGCGTCCACTCGGACGGTTCGCCCCGTCCTGCTGACCGCCGCCGCCGCCGAATCCACCGCCTCCACCGCCGGCCGCGACCTGCAGCAGCGGCGACTGATTAAAGTAAACCGCCAGCTTCTCATCGTATCCGTATGCTATCGGACTCTTCCGGTCGGCGAACACAGTATTGAACACAGAACCACGTGCCTGCAATTGTCGAGCGTCCTGGATAGACACGCCTGCCGTGATGCCAAAATCGATCGGCAGCGAAGCGTTGCCGCCGACGGTTACGAACAGTCCGCCAGACTCGATAAACCGCTGAAGATTTGCAACGCCCTGAATGCCGAGGCCGCCGCGAATGTCGTCTGTCTGATCGGGCGAGCCGCCAAAATTAGGCGTGATATCGGATTTCTTCCATGGGATCGGCGCTTCCGACTCGCTGAATTTTGCATTGCCGCGAACAATGCTCTGCGCGCTTGAGCCGACCGGACCAAAAATTATAACGTCCCACTTGGAACGAAGGTTCGCCATTCGGCCGACGTCCTGATCCGAAACGTAGTCATATGGAATGCCCAACCGGTCGAGTTCGATGCGATACCAGCCTTCGTCCTGTGTGTTGATCCAGGTGTGAACGAGTGCGATGCGCGGCACACTGATTGGATGGGTTGCGACTTCAGGAAATTTATCTACCGCGGTGCCCACAAGTCCCAGTTCAACTATTTCCTTCTTGAGCCGATCACCTGCGTCACGGGAATTTTCC
>JBDTMQ010000227.1:0-6125 GCA_039934155.1 Acidobacteriota bacterium
TTTTGTCGATACCAACGGCCAATATCACCGCATTCGCCGAGCCGCTCTCGCCGGCCTCCGCCGAAGAGCTGGAAAAAGCCCTGGCAGAAAAGCGGATCGAAGGTGTTACCGAACTTCTGATGCACGACTTTTCGACGGCAGTACGCAAGGATGACGTCGATGGACCTGGCAGCCGTACCTTTCGGATCGAACGAAACGGGGCGGATGCCATCGTGGCGATCACTCTTAATGACGCCGTGACCGGAGACAAAAGAGATGCGAACGATCTTTCGCGGTCGTCGTATCGTTCGCTTTATGCCGCGCTGATCGGCGGCGGACTTTTGGCACTAACAGCTATTTTGGGCGGGCTGTGGCTTCTTCGCCGGGCTTCCCGCAACCAATGATGTACAAATATCTAGCGATCGCAATTCTCATTCTTTCTGTCTCGGGCTTCACGGAATGCTATAAGGCGGTGACCAATTCGGGCCTGCCGAAGCATATCAAGACGGTAGCGGTGCCCGCATTCCAGTTCGAGGCAAAAGGGCTTCGCTACCGCGTCGAAACGCGGTTTACCGAGGCCGTTACGCGAGAGATCATACGCCGGGGCAACGGTCTTAAGGTCCAGGGTTCTGAGAAAGGCGCCGACGCCGTCGTTGACGGCATGATACGCGATTTCAGCTTCTCCGGCGTGCTGCTCGATCGCGGGGGCCGAGCACGCGTATATGAAGTGACCATCACTTCGGCCGTATCGGTTCGCGATCTGCGTGAAAACAAGATCCTTTACGACAACCAAAACTTTATTTTTCGCGATTCTTTCGAATTTTCACAGGATCCACGTTCGTTCTTTAACGAAGAAGACCCGGCGGTCGAACGAATGGCAAAAGCATTTGGCGAGGCGGTAGTTTCGGCCATTGTGAACGGTACAGGCGTCAGGGAAGAAAAGAAATAATGCCCAATATCGACCGGAACGAGTTGCGGAACAGGCTTCGGCGGCGAGAGATCGACCCTGTTTATGTACTCTTTGGGGCAGAAACCTATCTTCGCGATATAGCCGCGCGGACTATTGCAGATTTTTCATTCGGCGAGGCCGATTTTCGGGATTTTAACGATGCCGAATTCAGTCTGGGATCCGGCGGCAGCATCGCGTCGGCGCTGGCGGCGGCTGAGCAACTGCCGATGATGGCACAACGGCGCGTAATTAGCATCGGCGGCGTAAGAGTATCGAACAGTTCGGCTAAAGACACGCTCAAAGAAGATGACGAATCGATTCTCGCTGCGTTCCTTTCCCGTCCGCCTATAAGCTCCGTTGTGATCTTTATCGCTGATGAATTGAACGGCGTTCGCAAAATGGGACGCCTTCTTCGTGAAAAGGCGGTGGCCGTCGAATTCAAAAAGCTGGACAGCGGCGAGTTGCTGCAGTGGGCAGCCGGGAAAGTGAAAGAGTGCGGATCCGAGATCGACGACCGATCGCTAAAATACCTGACGGCGATGACCGGGCCGGACCTCCGGCGGCTGGTGAACGAGATCGAAAAGGTCTCGACGGCTGCGCTTCCCGATCGCGTTATCACAACTGAACTTATCGACTCACTCGTTCCTAACTCCAGCGAGCAGTCAAATTTCGACCTCGCCGATCATTTGCTGGCAGGCGATCGTCAAAAGGCATTACAAACGTTGCAAAAGATCCTAAGCGACGGTGCCGAGCCCGTAATGCTTCTTGGCTTGCTGTCGTTCAGTTTTCGCCGGCTGCTGATCGTAAAAGAGATGATGGCGAGGAATGTTCCCCGTGCAGATGTAGCCAAAGTACTGAAGGTGATTTACAGTGCGCAGGAGCGTTTGCTTGCCGATGCGCGACGGGCAGACGCGGGTCACCTTGCCGATATCCTGAAAAGAATTGCCCGCTGTGATCTCGATCTAAAAACCTCGGTGGCCGGCGGCGGGAACGCTGGATCTAAAATGCTCTTGGAACTACTAGTCTGCGAGATCTTAGCCGATTAGCGGCGTTATCCGGTTAAAAATATTGTAGGGGCAGCAACTGCGGCTGTCCGCAAAATTGTCGCCTGGGAAAGGCAGACGGACTGGGACGAGCGCTGCCCCTACAATTTTTCCGGCGGTACGAGACCGACTCGCCGGAAAACGAATTTTAGAAGCTGGCGCGGATCAGATGGGTTCGAGACCGAATCCGCGATTTATGTAATGGTAAAGATCGTTGAAATCGGTCAATGCCCGATTAAGGATCAGCGGCAGTTGGGGAATATCGCTCGAATTGACTATCAGATTCAGATTTCTTAGGAATGCGTCGTGAGCGTTCATCGTTGTTCCACCGTCCTCGAGAGAGACGAGAAACAGCCGTCGACGCTCGGATGAATACATTGCGTTGGCTTTTTGCTGCAGTATCGCCGCACCGCCAAATTCAGCTGCAAAATCAGGTGCGAAAATGACGATCTCGGTCTTTCCTTCGCGAAGCCGTTCATTTGCCTGTGCCGGCGTCTGTGCAACATAAACGCGATATCCCGCACCCGACAGCACCTTCGCAACGGAATCCTTCTTATCACCCAGGCAAAGCAGTACGCGACGCGGCTTTTCGCCTTTTTCGTCGTCGTCAAGTGTTGTTTTCCCCGCCTGAAGCGCCGTTAGCAGGGATTTAAGTGCGTTATTGATCTCAAACTCGCTTTGTTTCTCGGCAAATTGACCGGCGCCTTGGGTTTCGGCCGGGGCGGGCTTGCTGGCCTCGAGCTGTTGAACCGTCGACGGTCCCTGTCCGCGCGAATCCTTGTTCGCACGCAGCATATTCTGGCAGCGTGGACAGCGGACCATAAAATTCCCGCTCGGGATCTTTGATTCATCTAATTGCAGTGAAACAGAGCAATTATCACAGCGTATTATCATAGGTATGGATCTTGGCCGAATCCGTTGACCGGCACGGTTGGTTTAAGTTGCGAGTCGTCGCGGTGTTGAGATGCTATTCCATCATATCCAGAACCGACGACGAATTCGGCGACGGTGACGGATGCGGTGCAAACGGCTCAACTTTCGGCAGGGGGTTGTTTCCACGTGCATAATCTTCGGTCGATGACAGACCTTTCAGCTGGAGCAGCAGGTTGTTCTGGTTGGTCGCGTAGGACAGGCCGTCCTCAAGCGTGATCGTCTTTTCTTCGATCATTGTCCGGATCACGCCGTCAAAATCCTGCATTCCATCGATCTCACCATCGCGGATCGCATCGAGCAGCGTCTTTCCTTCGCTTTCACCTTTTTCAATATATTCGCGTGTGCGAGGATTCGATCTGAGGATCTCGACGGCAGCGACCCGCCCTTTGCCGTCGGCTCGAGGGATCAGGCGTTGAGAGATGATGTATCGAAATGTTTGAGCCAGCCGCGTGCGTATGATCCGTTCCTCATTCTTTGGGTAAAGACCGATAATGCGGTCGATCGTCTTTGAAGCGTCGATAGTATGCAGCGTCGATAAAACGAGGTGGCCCGTCTCAGCGGCTTCGAGTGCGATCTCAGCTGTTTCAAGATCACGCATCTCGCCGACCAGGATCACTTTCGGCGCCTGGCGAAGCGCGGCTCGAAGCGCCGATGCAAAATCTTTGGTATCGGCGCCGACCTCACGCTGATTTATCGTGCTCTTTTTATGGTTGTGAAGGAATTCGATCGGGTCCTCGATCGTGACGATGTGATAGCTCTTGGTCTCATTGATACGGTCAATTATCGCCGCGAGCGTTGAGCTCTTGCCGGAACCGGTCGGCCCGGTCAACAGAACGACACCGTTCCTGATATTACAGATGTCAGCAAGCTGAGAAGGAACGCGCAGCGATTCAAAACTCGGGATCTCGTGCGGGATCACGCGCATTACGATCGAATACGAATTCCGCTGCTGGAAGATATTGACGCGAAACCGACATTTGCCGGGCAGCGCATAGCTGAGGTCTGCCGTGTGATTTCGTGCAAGCTGCATTGCGGCTTCGGCGTTGTCGCGCAGTATCGACATCGCGATCATCTCGGTTTGGTAGGCCGTCAACCGACCGAGCCCGAGCGGCGACGATGAATAAAGCGTGCCGCTAATTTCCACCTGCGGTTGTTGTCCGCAAGAGAAATTCAGATCGCTGACATTCTCGGAAACGAGCAGCATCTGCTCAATAATCGGTGCTACATCAAGCAAACTCATTAGAGGGATGACTCCTGGAAAGGGTTGAAAAAGAGGCGGGTAATTCCGAAGCTGAGAGGCAAAGGCGTTATAGCGCCGGCCGTCAGTTAATAATTATTGAACAGATCAAGTGCAAATGCAACATAAATTTTAACTGCGACAAACAGTGTTAGGCACTCTCGATCGCCAAAAGCTCCGCGATTCGCTCGGAAATTGCATCAGGTGACGCGACCACGGCGCTAATCACGGCTGCTGAGTCGGCCCGGGTGGCGAATACCTCGTGAAGCCGCGCCGCGTCGATCCCGCCGATGGCAACGAGTGGAAACGATCCGGCGACGCGACGGGCCTCCCTTAATTCGGCAAGCCCTGTGACGGCGTCAGCCTTTGCCTTGGTTAGCGTGTCGAACACCGGCCCAAAGGCAATGTAGTCGATCGGCAAGTCAAGCGCCTCACGAACCTGATCCAGATCATGGGTCGAATATCCTATGATCGCTTTTTCTCCCAAAAGCTTTCGAGCCTCGACCGGCGGCAGATCATCCTGACCAAGATGAACGCCGTCAGCACCCGCGGCGATCGCGAGGTCGACGCGGTCGTTGATCAGGATACGGGCATTGTTTTCATGTGCGTAACGAATAGATTCCAGAGCGTCATCATAAAATTCCCGCGAACCGAGATGTTTTTCGCGAAGCTGTATAAAAGGCGCTCCGCCCACGACCAAACGACGTACCTGTTCTGCATGAGAAAGGCCCGAAAGCTGGCGGTCGGTTATTGGATAGATGCTTGGCAGCGGAGATTCAAGGGCCATTATAAGCACCTAGCGAAACAGCGATTTCATCATCAAAATGCCGTCTTCGCCATTGTTGTAGTAATTAGCGATCTTTTGCGCTATGACATAACCGGCCTTGGAGTAAACCCGCTGAGCGTCGAGATTACTTACCCGACACTCGAGCATAGCGGCCGTAACTCCCTTTTCTATCAACGCACTTTCCATATGCGCGAGCAGCCGTTGAGCGAGGGCCCGCCTTCGGTGTTCCGGTGCGACGCCGATCGTCGTGACATGGCCGCAGCCTTCGTTCGTGATCATTACGAATATGAATCCGGCCATATTGCCGTGATCATCGACGATCCGATAACTGAGTGTTCCCGGCTCGGATAATAAGTAATTAAAGGTGTGTTTTGTATAATTTTCGCCGTTTCGAAAGCACCGGTTGTTGAGGCGGATGACCTCTTCCAAATTTGCTGATGTGAGCGGGTGAATAGAATAATCAGACGGCGGTGCCGGCTCGGTCGCTCCGGTTTCTTCGGGAACTGCCGGGCCAAAAAAATTCAGGATGGTTTGAAGCACTGCCATAAAAAGAAATAGCTTTTAAGCAATAAACATACAGTCGCCATAGCTGTAGAACCGGTAATCGGCGCTGACCGCGTGCCGGTATGCCTTCATTATAAGTTCGTGTCCGGCAAAAGTTGAAACTAAAACTAGCAACGAGCTTCGCGGCAGGTGAAAATTTGTCAGCATCGCATTTATCGCCGCAAATCGATAGCCCGGCGTGACCGTAAGCTCGGCTTGAGCTTCCTCGGCCATGAAACGCCCGTTCCGTTTTACGGAAGATTCAAGCGCCCGTGTCGTGGTCGTTCCGATCGCGATGATCCGGCGACCCTCATTTCTAGCTGTGTTCAGAATATCTGCCACGGCCTCGTCGATCTCATACCTTTCGGCCATGACACGGTGCTCGCCGAGATCTTCGACGCGAACTGGCTCGAACGTTCCATATCCCACGTGCAGCGTTAACTCAACGACCGATGCCTTGCGGTCGCGGACCTTTTCGATAGTTTCGCGTGTAAAATGCAGACCGGCAGTGGGCGCGGCAATGGCCCCGCGGCGACTCGCAAAAACAGTTTGATAACGCTGGCGGTCATCATCGATAGCGTTCTCGTCTCGCTTTATATAGGGCGGAAGCGGCGTGCGCCCGACGGCATCGATCACTGTCTCAAGATCGCCGTC
>JBDTMQ010000228.1:0-9493 GCA_039934155.1 Acidobacteriota bacterium
CCGTTATCCAGCAGTTCTGGATAATGAACTGGTATCACGATGAGCTCTACAGGCTCGGATTTACTGAGGCTGCCCGTAATTTTCAGACCGATAATTTTAGCCGCGGCGGGCTTGGTGCTGACCGGATCTCGGCTCAGGGACAGGATTTTACCGGCGTCAACAACGCTAACTTTTCAACGGCGGCCGACGGTGTCCGTGGAAAGATGCAGATGTACGTCTGGAACGGGGCCGACCCTGACCGCGACGGAACTACGGATGCCGAGATCATGATCCACGAGGCCACCCACGGAACCTCAAATCGGCTGCACGGCAATAGTTCCGGCCTTTCTACCAATATGTCCCGGGGAATGGGCGAAGGCTGGAGCGACTTTTATGCTAGCTCGCTGCTTTCTGAGCCTTCTGATCCGATCGGCGGCATATATACGATCGGAGGTTATGCTCTTTATCAGGGTTACGCTGGAACTATAGGTACCAAAAATTACTATTATGGCATTCGGCGTTTTCCAAAAGCGATAATTTCTTCAGTCGGCGCGAACGGAAAACCGCATAATCCATTGACTTTTGCCGATCTCGACTCGACTCAGCTCAATACTTCGGATGGTGCTTTCGCACAGATGACCGGCCCGCACATCTCAGGCACGGCGGATCAGGTCCATGCCGCCGGCGAGATCTGGAGCGTTGCTCTTTGGGAAGTGCGCGCAAGGCTTGTCCAGCGGTTGGGATGGAGCGACGGCAACCGCCGTGCACTGCAGCTCGTTACTGATGGAATGAAGCTGGCCCCGATCGGTCCCGACTTTTTGCAGGAGCGCGATGCAATAATCGCGGCAGCACTCGGTAGTTCGCCATCAGCCGCGCAAATAGCCGATGTTACCGATGTCTGGGCCGGTTTTGCGGCTCGAGGGATGGGTTTTGGTGCAAGCATCCAAAGCACCGGCTCTGGTGTGGGCGATGCTCGTGTGACCCAAGCATTCGATGTTCCCGGACTAATTCAGGCACCCAAATTGACGATCTCAGATTCACTCGGCGACAACGACGGCATATTTGAACCAGGCGAAAACCTTCGATTGACGGTGCCTCTTTCAAATGTTAGCGGAGTGACGGCGTCGAATGTTTTCGTTCAAATTACGGGAGGCGGAAGTGCCGCCTACGGCGCAGTCTCGGCAGCAGGGACCGCGTCCCAGATCATCACCTTTAAGATACCCAATGCGATCGCGTGCGGGGCTCAGATCAATCTCATCTTTACCGTTAGCAGCAGTCTAGGCAATTCTTTCTTTACGGTTCCAATTGCTGTGGGTGCTCCGAATATAACTTATTTCGAGAGTTTCGACGGTGTGAACGCCCCGGCCTTTCCCGGGGGATGGACCGCGACATCGATAAGCGGCGGCATAAACTTTGTTACGAGCACGAACGGCGCGGACACACCGCCTAATGTGGCGTTCGCGGTCGACCCGCCAACAGTCGGCGGCGGAACCGATCTTACCTCGCCTTCGATCCTGATCTCGGCCCAGGCCGCGACCGTCTCTTTCCGTAATTTTTACGATACAGAGCCGGGCTTCGATGGCGGAGTCCTTGAAATAAGCATTGGCGCTGGTCCCTTCCAGGACATTGTCAGCGCAGGAGGATCGTTCATCCAAAACGGCTACAACGGTCTCATTCATCCATCTTCGGCGAATAATCCGCTAGCCGGCAAATTGGGTTGGACCGGTAATTCTAAAACGTATCTAACAACGATCGCCCGCCTTCCGACAAACGCGTCGGGACAGCTCGTCCGCTTCCGCTGGCGATTCGGCGCAGATACGAACACGGGCGTCACTGGATGGAAGGTCGATCAACTTCAGGTTGCAGGCAGCTTTTTATGTTCATTCACACCAGTTAACACTATAAAATCCCGTGCTGACTTTGATTTTGACGGGAAGACGGATCTATCGGTGTGGCGACCGTCGGACGGCAACTGGTACGTATTCCGTTCCGGCGGCGGTATAACAGCAATTGTCTGGGGCATTGCCACCGATACGCCTGTACCGGGAGATTTTGACGGTGACAGCAAGGCCGACATGACGGTCTTTCGACCGACGGATGCCCCGTTCGCGACCTTTTACACGCTGAACAGCAACGGGTTCACTGTAACTTCGACCACCTTTGGCATAGCCGGGGACACGCCTTTGACCGGAGATTTCGACGGTGACAGCAAGACAGATGTGGCAGTCTTCCGTTCATCGACCAACACCTGGTATATCAAGGGCAGCAATGGCGGCGGCAGTTATTCCACCACTCTCTTTGGCGAGGCGGGTGATATACCGGTACCGGCCGATTACAACGGCGACACCAAGACCGACATCGCTGTCTGGCGTCCGTCGACGGGACAGTGGTTCGTGATCAACAGCGGTGCCGGGTTCACCGCAACTGCCTGGGGAGCTTTAGGTGACAGACCTGTTCCGGCCGATTACAACGGTGATGATAAGGACGATCTGGCTGTCTATCGACCGAGCGACGGCAAATGGTATCTGTTCATGAACGGCACTACCCTCCAGACGATACCCTGGGGCGGTACGGCCGGTGACATACCGGTTCCGGGCGATTATGACGGTGACGGCAGGGATGATGCAGCGATCTATCGCGGCGGCACCTGGTACGTACTGCAGTCAGGCGGCGGTATCACGGGAACCAACTGGGGCGTTGCCAGCGACATCCCTATACTGTCGAAATATACACCGTAAAAATCATATTACGCACGCATGAATAATTTGGTAAAATATCAGGATCATTCTATAAAGTCCGGCCGATCCTTCAGCCGGATTTTTTCTTCACACGTTTTGGAGGGAGTTTAAGATGCAAAAGGGTTCGAATTCCGAGGCCCGACGAAGCCTGTTCGTCAGTCTGTTTGTTATTGGATCAGTAGCAATGCTGATCTTTCTGCTGCCAGGCCGATTCGGGACGGACAGCGTCAGCGCCTCTAAGGCCGGCGATCAGCCATTCAGCCGAGGCCGAAGCGAAAACAGCCGCTTGCCCAAAATGTACGATATCAGGCAGGACAAAGCCGGAATCGATGCGATAGCCGGCTTCCGTCAAAGACTTGGAAAGACCTCAGCAGCGGCTGGCGATGATCGGGCTGATTTCGTCCACGGTGAGAACCGACTTCGGAAAGCTCATCCGAACGTTAAGGTCGAATACAATCTCGACCTTCAGATCCCTGAAGTCATTGCTCCGGATGTATCAGTTGATTCAGCCCAACTTCTAAGCCCGCCTTCGTCCGGCAAACGACCCACCATCTTAAAAAATTTCCTCAAGGAGTATGACGATCTGGTCGGCGTAACCAATTCGCAGACAGACGGTCTTAAAGTCGCAGCGGATTATACGAACCCTGACGGTGAACTTTCTTTCGTTGAACTAGAGCAGGAGATCAACGGAATTCCTGTCTTTCGGGGTGAAGTAAAGGCGGGATTTAATAAGAACGGCGAGATTCTCAGGGTTATCAACAACTTAGCTCCTGGCCTCGATTACGCCAGTCTTTCAACAGATTTCCGTGATCCGGCCGATGCGGTCAAGGTTGCTGCCGATCACATCGACTTCCATCCGAAAACGTCTGAAGTAGCAATAAATACAGCTGATTCGACGGATCTGAAGGCTGTATTTGGCGCCGGCGAGTGGGCAACGACCGCCGAAAAAATGTATTTTCCGACAGAGCCCGGCGTTGCCGTTCCCGCATGGCGCGTGTTGATGTGGCAAAATCCGGCATATTACGTGATAGTCGATGCCGAGACCGGAACGGTCCTGTGGCACAAGAACATTACCGATGAACAGGCGCAGTCAGTCACCTATCAGGTCTACCGGAATTCGAACGCATTCATAGATGTTGCCGACAGCCCGGCACCGCTTTCTCCGGGACCGGCTATTCCGACACTTGGAACCCAGGGAACGTTAATTTCGCGTGTAAACATGACCCTTATTGGCAACGAGGGGGACCTAAGCTTCAACAATAACGGCTGGATCACTGACGGAAACAATACAACGGACGGAAACGCCACCGAGGCCGGTGTCGACCGCGATACCACGAACGGTGTCGATGCTCCGCAGACGGGGTCGCCCAACCGCGTTTTTGATTCGACCTGGAATCCGCCGCCGGGAAGTCCTCCGCCGGGTGACGATCCGTTATCCGCACAGGCACAACGTGGCTCGGTCATCCAGATGTTCTATGTGATAAATCGCTACCACGATGTGATGTATAAGCTCGGGTTCAACGAGGCAGCACGGAATTTTCAGCTGAGCAATTTTGGCCGCGGCGGCAACGAGAACGACCGGATCTCATCCGAGGCACAGGACAGCACGCCCGGTCCGGCCTGCAGCGCATCTCAGACACCGCCTTGCTTTAATAACGCTAACTTCACTACGCCCGCTGATGGCTCGCGGGGCCGTATGCAAATGTATCTCTGGAATGGACCGAATCCGGATAAGGACGGTGCGGCGGACGCCGAGATCATGCTCCACGAGGTCAGTCACGGAACGTCGAGCCGGCTGCACGGAAATGCCTCCGGACTGGGAAATCAAGGTGCGATGATGGGCGAAGGCTGGTCGGATTTTTATGCCCAGACGCTGCTTGCTGAGCCGACGGACCCGCTCGACGGTGTATATGCCTTGAGTGGCTACTCGACACATCTGCTCGGACCTGGATTCACATCTAACTTTTACTATGGTATTCGACGCTTTCCAAAAGCAATTTTGAGTTCGACTGGCGGTCCGAATCGTGCCGCGTGCGGCAACGGTCCGTGCCCGCACAACCCGATGACGTTCGGTTACCTTAATTCGGGCTGCGACGCTCTCATCGGCACGACCACAACGCCGTTAAGAAGCGCGTTTGCGCGAAGTCCTGTAATTTCGACAAGCGAAGCTCAGGCATCGTGTAGTCAGGTTCATAATGGCGGTGAGATCTGGAGTAACGCATTATGGGAGGTTCGCGCTCTTATGATCGCCAGATTGGGCTTTTCAGCAGGGACTGAGCGTGTACTTTCTGTCGTAACAAATGGCATGAAGATCGCACCTTTGAATCCGACTATGGTTCAGGAACGTGATGCCATTGTCACCGCTGCGACGGCATTTTCTGCCGCCGATGCGGCTGACGTACGCGAAGGTTTTCGACGACGCGGGATTGGATTCGGTGCGAGCGTGCAATCAGTTTCTTCAGTGACCGAATCTTTTGATTTTGTAAACGCTCAGGTAACCGATCCATTCACCGTGAGTGACTCTACCGGTGACAACGATGGGTTTCCGGAGCCCGGTGAACAAGTTGTTTTAAATGTTTCGGTCAAAAATGTGACCGGTGCATCGATCTCAAATGTTGCTGCCAGCGTCACCGGCGGCGGAAGCGCAAATTACGGATCACTGGCGAACTCTCAGACGACTTCCCGGCCGATCGCGTACACCATTCCGCCGAATGTCCCGTGCGGCAGCACTCATACGGTAACGATAAACGTAACCAGCGATCTGGGAGTTCAGGTGGCGGTCACCAAATCATTCCAGGTAGGTCAGGCAAATATGGTGCTTACCGAGAATTTTGATGGTGTTACGCCTCCGACACTGCCGGCCGGCTGGACCACGTCACAGGTTGGAGCCGGCGCACTTTGGACGACGGTCGCGAGCTCGCCGTCCAGTGCACCAAATTCCGCCTTTACGACAGATGCAACGACCGCAGGCGAAGCTTCATTGGTGACGCCGGCCGTCAATATAACGAGTGCCTCGGCAGTGTTGAAATTCAGCTTGAACTACACGACCGAAGAGTTTTTTGATGGAATGGTCCTCGAGATCAGCATGAATGGGGGTGCATTTCAGGATATCGTCACCGCGGGCGGATCTTTCAATGCCAACGGTTATACCAACCCGCTCGAAACCTTCAGCGGATGTGCGGCTACGCCGAATCCGCTGTCGGGTCGAAATAGCTGGACCGGATCCTCCGGCGGATATAGGAGCGTGGAGGTCGCGCTTCCAGCGTCCGCAAACGGAAAGTCCGTACAATTCAAGTTCCGTGCTGGCTCAGACTGTTCGGTCGGGGCGTCAGGGACCCGGGTTGATAATGTACAAGTCATAAACAGCTTTTCTTGTTCGATCACAACTGCCGTGAAGTCCAGGGCAGACTTTGATTTTGACGGGAAGACGGATCTATCGGTGTGGCGACCGTCGGACGGCAACTGGTACGTATTCCGTTCCGGCGGCGGTATAACAGCAATTGTCTGGGGCATTGCCACCGATACGCCTGTACCGGGAGATTTTGACGGTGACAGCAAGGCCGACATGACGGTCTTTCGACCGACGGATGCCCCGTTCGCGACCTTTTACACGCTGAACAGCAACGGGTTCACTGTAACTTCGACCACCTTTGGCATAGCCGGGGACACGCCTTTGACCGGAGATTTCGACGGTGACAGCAAGACAGATGTGGCAGTCTTCCGTTCATCGACCAACACCTGGTATATCAAGGGCAGCAATGGCGGCGGCAGTTATTCCACCACTCTCTTTGGCGAGGCGGGTGATATACCGGTACCGGCCGATTACAACGGCGACACCAAGACCGACATCGCTGTCTGGCGTCCGTCGACGGGACAGTGGTTCGTGATCAACAGCGGTGCCGGGTTCACCGCAACTGCCTGGGGAGCTTTAGGTGACAGACCTGTTCCGGCCGATTACAACGGTGATGATAAGGACGATCTGGCTGTCTATCGACCGAGCGACGGCAAATGGTATCTGTTCATGAACGGCACTACCCTCCAGACGATACCCTGGGGCGGTACGGCCGGTGACATACCGGTTCCGGGCGATTATGACGGTGACGGCAGGGATGATGCAGCGATCTATCGCGGCGGCACCTGGTACGTACTGCAGTCAGGCGGCGGTATCACGGGAACCAACTGGGGCGTTGCCAGCGACATCCCTATACTGTCGAAATATGTCCCGTGATCCTAAGTCAATTCCGATCTACTAAATGACAAGGCCGCCTGAAATTCAGGCGGCCTTTTTTTGGACTTTAGAACGATTTACGCCGTCATAGGAAACGAGTATCCTTTCAAATGAGGTATTTCGATCTATGAAACGATCCGATCGGGTAATTCTTACTTGCAGACTTGCTGCCGTAACCGCATTCCTTCTTCTTGCATGTCTCGGATTTTCCGATAGATTTATCGGCACTGAGACAGTGCGAGCATCAGTCGATGGTCCCAGCCCCTCTCATACAAACGCTCCGGGCGAAGGAAATTGCACGGCCTGTCACGTCGATTATCCGCTAAACGATGGAACGGGCGAGCTAAAGATCACGGGGATCCCAGCCAACTATCTGCCGGGCCAACAGATCTCCGTTACCGTAACTTTGAATCAGCCTGACGCCGTGGCTTTTGGTTTCCAGATGACGTCCATCGATCAGTTTGGCCGGCCGGCGGGCTCATTTGTGATCCCGGATGTCGACCCACAGCCGCTCCAGATAATGCATGGATTTGTCAGTGGGATCCTTCGCGAATATGTGGAACACACTTTTAACGGTGTTACCCCAGTGCAGTTTGGCACAAAATCCTGGAATTTTGTTTGGACGGCGCCGGCGGTCCGTGCCGGAAAGATCTCATTTTATGCTGCGGGCAATGCAGCAGACAGCAGCGGCACATCGAGCGGCGATAGGATCTTTACTACTTCTGCGGCGGCTCGCTCGGGCAGTGCTATCTCGAATTTCAACACCGATGGGATAAGCGACATAGCTGTGTTTCGTCCCTCGAACGGTACTTGGTACGCTCGGACGAGTGGCGACAACGGATTTCAGATAACTAATTTCGGACAAAGCGGCGATCAGATCGTACCCGGTGATTATGACGGTGATGGAAGCACCGATAAAGCTGTTTGGCGTCCTTCGAACGGCACCTGGTATATCCTCAACGCCGCCGGGTTTTTTGCAACCGCATTTGGCGTTAGCGGTGACATTCCTGTACCCGGCGATTATGATGGCGATCTCAAAAACGACCTCGCCGTTTGGCGCCCGTCTAACGGCACCTGGTATATTCTTCGCTCGTCCGATGGCGGCTTTATCTCGAGATCTTTCGGCATCAGCGGCGATATGCCCGTACAGGCCGATTTTGACGGTGACGCCAAGACTGATATCGCCGTTTATCGCCCATCGACCGGTTTTTGGTATTTTATCACTAGCGGCAACGGCGGATTTAGCGCAACTAACTTTGGCATCGATGGCGACCGACCCGTCCAAAGTGACTATGACGGCGACGGACGCTGTGACATCGCTGTGTATCGTCCATCGAATCAGACGTGGTATGTGATTCCCAGCACCGGCGGATTTACAGCCACTAATTTCGGAGCTCCGGGCGACGAGCCTGTTCCGGCGGATTTTGACGGTGACGGGCGAACGGATATCGCGGTATACCGCTCCGGGACATGGTTCATTCTGGGAACCGCAGGACCATCTTTCTATTCTGCCGACTTCGGAATTCCCGGCGACGTTCCTATACCAAAAGGATATCTGGCAAATTGATCCGAGGGTAAAAAAAAACACGCCGCGGACATGTAGCCCACGGCGTGTTCGATTCGGAGGAATCAATTTTCCCTTTCGGGTTTCAAACGGATCGAGCCAGGGCCCTTTCCGCGACCTATGGTTTTGTCGGTGTAGAGCCGACCGCCGGCGGGGTCGTCGCCGGAACAAGCTGCAGCGGGGTCGTGTTCGGATCGGAAACCGGTCCCTGTGAATTCGAAACCGGGTTACCAAGCGGAACCGGCTGAAGGATCGTTCCCGACGTTTTCACACCCGAAGAACCCGGTGTGACTGCGAAGTCCGGCCTGGAGATCCGCGGAGTGATGAAGAACAATATCTCATTGGTATTGCGTTCGACGCCTTTCCGCTTAAAGAGATTGCCCAGTAGCGGGATCTTCGATAATCCCGGCGTGCGGTCCTGGCTTTCGCGTTCGTCGTCGAAAAGGACGCCGCCGACAACCGTGGTCCCACCGTCCGGCACAGTTACCTGTGTTTCCATCAGCTGACTGTTGATCGCGGGCGGAGCTCCGGCCGTGATCGTTGCCGTCGAAGCGTTTTCGGCAAGAATATCGAGAACGACAGTGCCCACGTCTGTGATCTGAGGCGTTATCTCAAGTTTCAGAGGCACGTCGACATAGGTCGTGGTAATGATCGGATCGCCCCCGCCGGTGCTCGGCTGGATCGTTGCGATCGGCACCTTGGTCGAGCTTTCGATCTTCGCCTTGCGGTTATTCAGTGTAGTGACTCGCGGTGTCGCGATTACCTTCGCCTGTCCTTTCTTTTCACCCGCACTGATCAGCATATTGATCTGGGCCGTACCGAAAAGACCTGTTGTAAGACCAATGACAGTATTCGGAATGCTCGATAAGAGCGTTCCGTCCGGACCCTGTGTCGGCAAGCTTGACGGGAAAGGCTGGGCCGAAGGAGACTGATTCAGGGTTCCGCCCTGGGCACCGCTGCCGCGGGGACCGAAGACCATTCCAG
>JBDTMQ010000229.1:0-7350 GCA_039934155.1 Acidobacteriota bacterium
GCGCCCTGGTGGTGCTTTCGATGATCGGCATGCTGATCATTCAGCAGAACGTACAGGGTTTTGACGCTTACTATGCGGGCCTGACACCGGCCGAAAAGCTGGTCTACGGCCGACTTGGCCTGTTCGACATTTATCACAGCTGGTATTTCAATCTGCTGCTTCTGCTGCTTTCGCTTAACATCGTACTCGCGTCGATCGAACGATTCCCGACCGCGTGGAAATATATCTCACAGCCCAAGATCCGTGCGACCGCCGATTGGCTAAGGATTCAATCGGTAAACGAGGTCGAGACGATCGCGGCCGACTCAAAAGAAGATGCCGCCGAAAAAATAAAAAAGGTCTTTGCGGCTAACGGTCTCAAGTCTCAGGTAAATGAGAATGTAAGTATCGAGTATCCGATGGACGCGGACGGAAAGAAAGATTTTTCGCGAACGGTCGAAAGTCGCAGCCTCGTTGTTTTCGGCGAAAGCGGCCGCATTAACCGGCTCGGCGCTTACCTTGTCCACGTGGCGCTGCTGATATTGTTTCTTGGCCATTTTGTTGCCCTGCAAAAGGGCTTCGATGCAGACGTTCGTATGATTCCCGGCGATGCCACCGATCAGATCCAGATGATCAGGTTCGATCTGGACAAGAAAGAAAAGTTCAACGTCCAGCTGCCGTTCTCGCTAACGTGTACCGACATCCAGCAGAAACTGATCGACCCGAAAGGTTCGATAGATGTGACAAATACGCTGGATTGGCGAACTCAGGTCAAGGTCGATGATCCCGAATATGGACAGACCGTCGCCGATATCAGCATGAATAAGCCTTTCAGCTATCGCGGCTACCGGTTCTTTCAGGCACAGACCATCCCAATCGGCAATGCCCGGAATATCACATTAAAGCTGACGCCCGCTGCCGGCGGTGAGCCGCAGGAGATCAGCATTCCCCGAATGGGTTCGACAAAACTTGCCGACGGAACGAACGTCGAATACGAAGAATTTCTTCCGGATTTTACATTTAATTCCGACGGCAAGCCCGATACAAAAACGGGTGATTACAACAATCCTGTCGCAGTCCTCGGCGTGACGCCGCCGGGCGGAGACCGTACGCGGATATTCGCATTCGCCGGCAACGTGCCCGACAACATTCCGGTGGGCGCGCCCAAAGCCGGCTATAAATGGCGATTGACGGACTATGAAAAAACGCCGTTTGCCCACGTGCTTTCGATTAAATACGACCCGTTCAACGGCACACTGATAGCGTGGTACTTTGGCGGATTTGGGCTGATCGGAGCATTGTGCTTTGTATTCCTGTTCTCGCACCGCCGTATCTGGGCCGTGATCGAAGAGAACGGGCCGAATTCTTTCAATATCCAGTTAGGCGGCAACACGAATCGCAATCACACCGGCTTTGAGGAAAAATTCAAACGGCTCGTCAAAGGTATTGGCGGCCGGATTCCTTCCGAAGATAGTTAAGAGGTTTGTATGGCAAAAGAAATTTACGATTCCGAGATCTCGCATCCCTTTCGCTCGTATCTGCCCGCGGTGCTCGCCGTAGGCGGCGCATTGTTGATGCTCGGCTCACGGCTTTTGTCGGGTGAAAAGTTTATTTCTGACGGCGCTCTGATGATGCTGGCATTAGCGTCGTACCTTTTTGCGGCCCTGTTTCAGCTAACGAATCTTTACGCGCCCTCTGAGATGGCCCGAAGGATCGGTCTTTGGACCGCCACCCTCGGCGTCTTTTTCAACCTGTCGAGTTGGCTCATTCGCTGGGTTGCGGCCTATGATCACGAGATCGCGATCATGCGGGCCAGCGGCAATATGGAAGATCCGTGGATCTTTCGATACGTGCCGTTTGCCAACCTCTATGATCTCAGCCTTGCGTTCGCTTTTGGTGCCGGTATCGGAACGCTGCTCCTGGCCCGCCGGCGAAACTTTCAGGTTCTCAGCGCATTCACGCTGCCGCTTGCGGCGATCATTCTCACGCTGGCGCGTTTTATCGGAAACGAATTCATCGATCTTCCGCCTGTGCTCGATTCGTATTGGCGGCCGATCCATGTCGGCGTAGCGTCTCTAAGCTATGGCATCGCGCTTGTTTGTTTCGCGATCGCCGTGATCTACCTGTTGAAGGCAAAAACGCGGGTCGAAGCGATGGCGATATGGACGAGCCTGTTTGCGATCGGGGTTATCGGCAGCGTCAGCAAGTTTTCAGTACTTACCGGGCTCATATACCGCGCCGGCCTCTTTGTTGCAAATCCCGACGGAGGCAAACCCTTCTCGGCCCCTTTCCGACTTGAAATCCCGATGGCGGGACCGGCCCTGGCAGTTACAGCATTATTGCTTGCGGCTACTATGGGGGCGTTTTTGATCTACTTTTATCAGAAGAACGACTCTGCAAAGAAAGTTGGCCATGTGCTGTTAAAGCTCGCTCTCGTGGCACAGATCGTGTCGCTTGGTTTCCTGATCTCGGGAATACGGTCGTCATCGGACGTTCATTCGAGAATGCAGGCGCAGCTCACTGCTGATACAGGTCAGTACGCCGTCGCCGGCCGTGCGATCGCCGAACGGCAGCAATTATCGGCAAGTGAGTTCTCAGCGATGTCGCCCATCCAATTCGAACAGATGGGCCGGCAGTACTTTCAAGGCGCCGGCAGCAAAATGTTTACCAGCCTTAATGCGAATCCGGTAGAGGTCGCCGGGTTGCTGACCGCCCTTGCGGGAACATTTTTCGTACTTTTGTTCAGCTTCAGGACCGAACAACTGATCGAACGGCTTCCGAGCCTCGAATCGCTCGATAACCTTATGTACAAGACCGCCTGTCTGGCATTTGCCGGTCTTGCGATGCTTCTGATCACCGGGGCGATCTGGGCGAATGAATCGTGGGGACGGCCGTGGGGTTTTGATTCAAAAGAGACAGGCGCGCTGATCGCGTGGCTGACCTACGCAGCGTTTCTGCATACTCGCATCTCACGCGGATGGCGGGGAACCAGTTCAGCCTATTTCGCCGTTGTCGGTTTCCTGTTGGTGATCTTTACCTATCTGGGCGTGAGCTACCTTTTGCCGGGTTTGCATAGCTACGCTTAAATTAAAGTTTTACCTTAATGCAAAAGCATCTTATACCTGGATCTATTGGGCTTATCGTCGGACTCATAATCGGGTTTACAGTAGCCAATTCATTGAACCGCGCCGGATCAAAAACGGAACAGTCGTTAATAACGTCGGGCCAGATCGCTCAACCCGCCAACGGCCAGCCCGCCGCGGGGATGCAGCCCGACGTAGCGGAGACGATCCAAAAAGCGGAATCTGAACCGGAAAAGTTTCCTGCCCAAATGCGAGCGGGAGATGTGTTTGCCCGGATCGGAAAATTTGACAAGGCAATAGAGTTTTATCGAAAAGGGCTGGCTATCGAGCCCGGGGATTTTAAGGGCAATGTCGTTTTGGCAAACGCTCTCTTTGATTCGGGTAAGTTCGAAGAGGCGTCAAAGTTTTACGAGACTGCCCTGGCGATCGATCCAAGCGACCCGGACGTTCGCACCGATCATGGCGCCTCCTTGGTCGAACGTGCGTCGCCGGACTACGCCTCGGCTATTAAGGAATTTGAAAAGGTTTTGGAAAAGTCGCCCAAACACGAACCGGCGCTTTATTATCTGGGACTTGCATATCGTCGCAGTGGTGACGAAGCCAACGCACAAAAAACGCTGGTCCGGCTCGAATCCGCAAATCCTACAAGCGATCTCGTCAAGCGGCTGAAAGAGAATTAAGCGCAGTGACGCTCGTCATTCGACCGACAATTTTAAAACATCAAGAATGGAATATCTGCCGATCGTGCCGTCTTTGGATATCACGGTCAGAATGCCTTTATCGACGCCGAATTTCAGCACTTCATTCATCTGGCGTTCGATCCGAGAGCCATCCTTGAATAAAATAATTAGCTTGATAGCGGCAAGCGGGTCCGGCGCGGCGGCCTTTGCGGGTGAGGATGCCTCAGATTCGCTCTGACGGGACTTTTTCGTCGTCTTTCGGGGCGGGGTTGTTTTAGGCGACTTCGCGGCGGCAGTATCTGCTTCTTTGGCCGGGGGCAGCTTGTCGGTCACGACAGCATTAGGCCGTGCCTCTGGATTCTCGTCCCTTTGTTTTTCTTTTACAGGTTCGACATTCGTTCGTTCGTCAGCCGGAATAGCATCGGGAAGTTCATCGGCCTTTTCATCTTCTTTCGTTTTGACTGCAGCCGTCACAGCTTTGACATCTGGCGTCTTCTCCGGCGGTCGGATGACCTTGACGATCGTACCTACCGAATTTACCCTCGAGTTGGATTCGTTTAGCCCGGCGACCTTTGGAATTTCGGGAGCCTGGGCCGTCGACCGCGAGGGTTCAAAACTGCCGGCAAACTTTATCCGGAACGATGCCGGATCGTCGCCCGGCGTTCGTCCCTGGATCCGAAGCAGGATGTGTTCGGCCGTCCGAAAATAGACGACCCGGCCCGTTTCGTTTTCGGATGTGTCGGCAAAAACCACGACCTTTGTTAGCGGCTTAAGTCCCTCGACAATAAAAAGGTCAATGTCGCCGGCGAAGTTTCGGGTAACGATATTTACAAAGAGATCGCCTTGCCCAGCGTCGAGAGTATAGTAATAGGTCGTAAGCCGCGAATCGCCGATGTCTCTCGCATTGATCACACCGGCGATCTCGTTCGCCAAAACCGGCGTCGGAAACTCCTGGATGGTCGATTGCGAATATGCCGCTCCACCCTGGAAAATAATGAATATCAGCCCGCTGATGATCGAAAGCCCCGGAACAATGGTATGCCTGGCGAATTTTAGAAAGGTCACTTCCCTAACTCCTTTCGTAAATGTACGAGCCGCGAAGTTTCGGCATAGCCCAAATTAAGATGCGCGGCCAAACTCGTATCGTTCCCGATCTCAGCGTCCGACGCCATTTCGACACATCCCTGCCGCCTGGCCCACTTTTCTGCCTCGGACACCAGCGATCGCCCTATACCGCGGCGTCTGAACGCCGGGTCTACAAACCATCCCTCGAGGTAACCGACGTTGTCGGTCCGGCAGTCTTCGACAAATGGACGAATGCTGGCTTCGAGAAACCCGATCAATTGACCGTCCGTCAATTCAGCGACTACAATTAGCTCCGTTTCGGGATGATCAAGAATGTCCAGCATCTCTGATCTGTGGTCTTCGTCCCGCGTCGCATCCCATAACCGTTTACGAAGCTGAAACCATTCATTGAGGTCACGTTCCTTCAACAGCCGGACATTGAATTCCTTACCATTCATTAAGATGTGATTCTATCAGCGAACTATTGTCTCAACAATTCCGACACAAAAAAAGCCGGACATTTCGCCCGGCCTTTCCTCTGAATTAAATGCCTTGTTATGCGCCTGACTTGGCGGCTTGTGCCTTGTCCTGCAAAACCTCGATCGCCTTTTTAAGCTGAATATCTTCGGCCGCCGGTTTGACCGGTTCGGCTTTGGCCGGCGTCGGCGACGCCGTCGGCTGCGGGTTCTGTTTCTGTTCGTCCTGACGATCGATCATTTCTTCAACTTCGATCGGCTCGGGCGTGTCCGGTCGTTTTACTTCGACAGAAGGTTTAACGCCCGTGTTGGTGCGGTCGTCGCCCAAAAATGGAGTTCCGTCGGCCGAGGCCCATTTCGCTGTCGTCAGGAGCAAGCCGTCGCCACCGCGGAGTGTGAATAGCTGCTGCTCGGTCCCGGCACCAAAACTTCTTTCACCGACGACCTCTCCGCGTTTGCGGTCAATGAACGCCGACGCAACCGCCTCGGCGGCTCCGGCCGTGCCGAGATCGATAATGACAGACACCTTGCCGTCAAAAACGGCTTTAGCCGGGTCGGCCGCATAGGTCTTTACGACCTTGTTATCCCGGCCCAAAACCTTTGCCAGCTCACCGTCTTTAATAAAGATGTTTGCAACCGCCACCGCCTCGGGAAGCGTGCCAGTGGCGACACCGCGAAGATCGAGAACCACTTTTTGCACGCCCTGCTTTGCCAGCGATTGAACGTGATTGCGAATGTCATTCGCCTCGCCGTCCTCGAGACTGTAAACTTTGATAACGCCCGTTTTATTCGCTTCTACCTTAACTTCGGCGCCCGGTACCTTATAACTTCCGCGGGTTATTTTCAGATTGAGCGGCTTCGATCCGGCACGCAGGACCCGAAGGTTCACTTGAGATCCGGGCTCGCCTAATATCATCTGCCGTGCATCATAAAGCGATATGTCACGCGTCGCCTTGCTCTCGATATATTCGACAACATCGCCCGCCTTAAGTCCGGCCTTTTCAGCGGTCGAACCTTTTGTGACGGAAACGACGTAAAGATAAAGCGAAACCTGGGAAAACTCGGCGCCGATCCCCACTTTACCGCTCGTTTTTGCCGCGTTATAGTCGGTGACCTGCTGCGGCGTAAGATATGACGAATATGGATCGAGGCCGCCGACAAGGCCGCGAAGTGCTCCGTAACGCACCTTTTCCAGGTTCGGCTCGTCGACGTAGTCGTTTTGGATATGCTGTAATACGGATTCGAAGATCCTGATCTGAGCACCGGCATCGTTTATCGGCTGCTGGGCGCGGGTCCAGGGGCTGAGCATTCCGCCGACAACCGCATATAAGGCGATCGCCGTTGAAACGGCCATTATCGAAAGCTTTCCGCGAAATGACATAAAGTACCTCTTATGATAATTACTAAAAACGGTCTTACGTAAAAAGATCCGGAAATGTTTTTCCGCGTCCCGAACGATTATCCGCTAACCTACAGTCTCGTGCAACAAAAAGAAATGCCCAATGACACCGAATTTACAGATATTAGCGTCGTCCCGGCAGACGGCAGACTGGTTGCGATCGACCCCGGTACAAAGCGTATAGGCGTGGCGGTAAGCGACGAGATGCGGATAACAGCTCGTCCGCTGCCGATTATACAGCGAGGATCGTGGAAAAAACTTCTGTCTGAGATCAAACTCATTCTAGCTCAATTTGATGCGGCCGCCCTGATAATAGGTTTGCCGCTCAACTCAGACGGCTCAGAAAGTGAAATGAGCCTGGAGGCGCGAAGGCTGGCAAGAAATTTCGCAAAGTCGCTGGCCATTCCGGTCGTTCTGCAGGATGAGCGGGTTACAACGTACGAAGCGCGCGGCCGTCTATGGCGTTCGGGCGCCGACGCGGCTGAGATCTCCCGTACACTCGATAGCGAGGCCGCGGTGATAATCCTCTCCGACATGATCGACAGATTGAATGATTGATCATTCGGGCTGCAATACCAGCGTTGTCTTCGCTGCAGCTTCAACGGCCTTTTTTGTGAACGGAAAGATCGCAGCACCGCCGGTTTTCCACAATTCGAACTGATCTTTAT
>JBDTMQ010000230.1:0-7570 GCA_039934155.1 Acidobacteriota bacterium
AACTGCAACTTACAGGGCGACTGGAACGGCGTTGCCGACGGCATACAACTGAATTACGGCGGAAAGTTGCTAATGCTCGGCGGGCAGTTTGCCGGCCGCGATTTTCAACTGACCTTTATCGATGCCGACGTCAACACGTCGACGAACGTGATCACAAAGGCCAATCACGGGATCGGTTCGGTTGCCGGCGTCGTCGCTGCCGTTTCGTTCTCGAATTCGGGCGGTGCTTTGCCGGGCGGTTTGTCGGCCGTTCGGACCTACTGGTTCAGAACGATCAATGCAAATACCGGCACCGTACACGCGACTCTCGCTGACGCCCAGGCCGGAACAAATATTCTCGATATCACATCGGCAGCGGGCGGCGGTACGCACACGATGCGGCTCTCGTATGCCAGACACACGGCCTTTGCTTCGGGCGATGTCAATACGACGACCAATGTCGTAACGGTCGCGTCTCACGGGATCGGTGCCGCCGGCATCACTCACGGCGTTATCTTTGAGACGTCGGCCGCAGACCTTCCCGCACCTTTGCTTGCCGATCACGTCTATTTTGTCAGAGTCGTCGATGCCAACAGCGTCACGGTCCATCCTTCGGGGATCGATGCCGAATCTGATGCGAACGCGATCGACTTTACCGACGGCGGATCGGGCACTCACATCATGCGAACGACCGCTCTCAATACCTACGGCCGGCCGCGATCGTGCATCAGGATCACCGGACAGACGCCGGGCGTCGATCTGATCGGCGTCCAGAACGAAGCGGTACCGTATTTTCTGGATATCTCGAACATCAACGACAATTCCTTCCCGGTCAATCTCTATGGCTGCTCGACGCAGGGTCTCGTCAAGATCCGCTCGAATACGACCGTCAATGTCTTTGGCGGATCTTACTACTGCGGTGCGTTCGAAGACGAGGTCGGCGTGTCGGCGAACGTCCATATCTACGGGGCACAGTTTCACATGGTCGACGGTGCCTACTATGACGTCGGCGGGACCGAAGCACCGCGAAAATTTGACCGCTTTATTGGAACGTCGATCGTCCGACATGAGGATTGCGTCGACAGCGGCAATGTCATCAGGCAGGGAACGCGGATCGTTCTAGGCTGGCCGTACAACGTCGATTCAGGAACGACGGCTGCCCTTAGCCTCGAGTCGACCTATGGCACACGGCCGCTGCTCAGGTTCCGCCGGATAAACAATAACGAAGAGCGTGAGATCGATTGGGAAAGCGGTATCTGGGGATCGGGCGATTACCTCAACGACTGGTGGTTTCTCAAACCGGTGTATGGGCATACGGCCGCCAAGAAAGGCGTCTGGATCGATGCCCACATTCGAACCAACGGCCGCGTGATAAACAGCCTGGCGACGGCATTGACGCCCGGTTCGACCGTCGCCCTCGATGCGGCTCTCTCGAAGCGGTACACGCTGACGCCGGGCCAGGACTGTACGATCAACGCGAGCAACGTCATTGACGGCGACGAAAAAGAGATCCGCATTCTGACGAGCGGCACGACGCCCTGGACGATCACATTTGGCACCGGATTCAAGACGCCCGGAACGCTCTCGACCGGCTCGGCCGACGGCAAGGTGTTCAAGTTAAAATTCTCGGCCAACGGCACAACGCTCGAAGAGGAGTCGCGGACGACCGCAATGTAAATGGCTATTCTTGGATACAAGCTGAGACTAAATGGCGGCGGGCTCGTTGATGAGGTCGTCGATGTCGGCGACGTCTTGACGGTCGATCTTATCGGCCTTACACCGAATACCGAGTATGAGGTCGAGGTCGCGAGCTACAACCTGTCTCGTGAACTGTCCGACTGGTCGGCGGTCGAAACAGCGACGACCGATCCCGATTACGACGACGACGCCGAAGCATTCTTTGTCGCCGCCAGCATTACCGATTCTACCGAAAAGGCCGCGATCGATGCCTTTGTCGATTCGCTCAAGGCAGCCTCGATCTGGACAAAGATGCAGGCGATATATCCATGCGTCGGCAGTTCGGCTGCCCAGCATAAATTCAACCTCAAAGACCCGCGTGATCTCGACGCCGCGTTCCGTCTCGAATTTGCGGGCACGATCACACATGCCTCGACCGGAATGACCGGCGACGGTTCGACCGGCGAAGCCGACACGAATTATGCGGGTGCGACGAGCGGAGCCAATAACAACTCGCACATCTCGGTCTATGTGCGAAGCAATTCGGCGGCCGCGAGCATGACAGAGATCTCGGCCTATGACGCCGGCTCAGAACGAAGCTGGGCGATCGCCTGCCGTTCGACCTTTCCGTCATCAGGCAGATGCCGGTTCGATAATTACAACTATATCGCCGCATCCGGTGCCGACAGCATCGACTTTGCATCGACCGATGCGAGAGGTTTCTGGATCAATAACCGCGTCTCGGCCGGCGAATTCAACGCCTGGAAGGACGGCACGAAGCTCGGAAGCGGAACAACGACGAGTTTCACGCTGCCGACAGGCACACTCAAATTATTTACGAACGGTGCCGCGGCTACCTTTTCAGACCGCGAGATCTGTTTTGCATCGATCGGCGTCGGTCTGACCGATATCGAGGCCGGTGCGTTTTCCACAGCTGTGGAAAATCTGCAGGCCGCCCTAGCCCGCGAAAATTAAATGCCGGTATTCGACTCAACCACACGGGGCAAGATCGCCCAGCTTCGCAGTCTCAGACATGAGGGAACGGCTCCCGAGGTCTACGAGTTGTGCAGGATCGACTGGCCGTCAGGTGCGGTCTATTACGCCTCTCTCGATATTGCGGCGATCGCAAGCGTTCCGCCGCCGGTCGAGGTCGATGTCCGGCTGGTGCCTGACGGTGATCCGAACTGGTTCCTTCCGATCGTGCTCGATGCGACCATCGGCGACGAAGAGGTCGATCTGCCGTTCTGGGATGCCGACGGTGCGATCTCTGACCTTCTGGTCGACCACGGCGAAGGGATCCGCGTCGAGATCTTCTACTGGTTCCCTCAAGTCTCGCTGATGCTCTCGCAGTGGCATGGCCATTTGCGGCTCGAGGATGAGGCCGGGATCGACATCATCCCGCTCAAATCGGTACAGGGCTTTCGATCCGCTGACGGGGAAGTCCCGCATCGTGCTCACTGGCAGGAATGCCAGGCTGTTTTCGGCGGCGTATTCGATACCCAGGCCGCGATCGACGAGCATCGCGACTGCCCGTACAACCGCCATACCGCGGGCGGTGCGACCGGCAATCTCGACGGCGGCGGCAACCCTTACACATTCTGCCCGCGGCTGACACAATCCGACTGCGAAGCTCGTCTCGGCAACGATGGCCGATTCATGCTCTCGCACCGGACGATCACGGCGACGGTGGTTAATAATCAGACATCGGGCCCGCGGCTGTTCTCTTCATCGCAGGGAAATGAAACGAACCTGAAAGAACCTGTCCGCGTGATAATGGGCACCCGCCGGATCTCAAAGATGCAGGTCATGGCCTTTCGCCGCGACCGGAACAACAACGATCCCGATCACGGCTGGTTCTTTGCCCTGTACGAAGGCTGCGAAGGCCCGATCGATCCTTTCTACAACGTCACGATCACGGTCGGAAATGAGACAAAGAATGCCGTCGGCCAGCATTATATCGGCCGCAACGGCGACATCGGCCAGGCACCGGCTTACCCGTCTCTGACATCGCACGGCTATTCAGGAACGTCACATTTTCTCTATGCGTTCGGCTGGGTCGACCCGGACGATGTTGACCCGAACCATGCGTCAGGTTCAGCACTGACCGCCGGTCTCAACAATATCCGTCAATACACGGACGAAGACACCTATTTCGAATCGACATCGACCAACCGCGTCAGGCAGATCGCCCGGGTGCTGTGCGACAAACGCTGGGGCTTTGCCGACGATTACAGCCGCCTGGCGATGGAAGAATCGTGGATACCGTCCGCCGCCTGGGCCGCGACCGGCGTCAGGTTCACCGATACCTTCGGGAACAATTACGATCACATCAGATCGGCGTCAGAGGTCGAGCTGATAGCAAAAAAAGTACAGCAGCAGATCGATGATCTGTGCATGGCCGGGCGTCTCTCGAGACCGTTCGTATTTAACGGCAAGGTCCATATCGAACCGCTGAGGGCTTTGACGGCCGACGAGCTCGCGGCATGTCCGGTATTCACTGACGAAGGGCCGGACCGTAATGTCATCTGGGAAGAGGAAGATGATGTCGAGCGATCCACGCTTCGCGTCTCGCGGAAAAGCGATCTCGATCTGCCGAACCGTATCGAAGCCACTTTTGACGATGCCTCTCAGGATTATCAGGAAACGACCGCACCGCCCGTCGAGGACATCGATGCCCAGTTAAGGGCCGGACGCGTCGTCGGCGACTATGCCCGGAAGATAAACACGAAGAAATACAACCTGCTCGGCGTCACGGTAAAGCCTCAGGTGGTAAAGGTGATGTGGAGTATTCTCGATCTGGGCCCGTTCGATGAGGGCGGCTTAAAAAACAACCTGACGCTGAAGTTCAAGATCTGGTTCGAGGACGCGATCGACCTGCATCCGCATAAAGTGTTCAAATACGAATCGTCGCGGCTCACAAAATACGGCTTTACCTACTTTCGCATCAAGTCGATGAAGCGGCTCTCGGACCTGCAGTATGAGATCATCGGCCAGGCTTACAACGAAACGTACATGGCCGACTTTGAAACGGATCTGAGCGTTCTCGGCGGCGGCGGCCCGTCACCGGAACCGGAACTTCCCGCACCGCCCGGACCGGAAGCTCCGCCCGAGATCCTTAAACCGGGCACGGTCGTTTACAGCGACGGCGTCATTCTCGTTCCCATTCTGGCGGCATAAAATTATGAGCAGCTATCTTGGATTTTCGGTAAATTATGAAACTTCGGCAGGTGTGATCGCCTCGGTCGGTGCCGGCGTATCGGTCAAGGTGAGGGCGGACGGTGCCGGATCCGATGCATCTGAATCGCCGCTGACAACCGATTCGAACGGTGCGATCGCGGCCGGCAGCCTGGCGGCGATACCCGCCGGCACAAAGGTCCACTTTCGTGTCGAAAACTACGGCGGGATGGCGTTCAGCGTTTCGCAGATAACAACCTGATATTATGCCCGATCTGACACTCAGGCCCAGACTTTCAGAATCGACGGTTCCGCTTAACATCGCACTCTATGGCGTTGTTCCGGACGCACCGAGCTCGGCACCTGTCGCCAAGGTCTACTGGCGTTGGGAAGACGAGCCGAACATGGAACCGCAGCTTTTAGGTAAAGCGGTCAAGGACCACACTCTCGCCGCTCCATTCGATCTGCAGGGCAAGACCGTCAGGCTGTTCGTTGTCGGCAAGGGCCAGCAGTCGCTCGCAGGAGCCCAGCAGACCGTATTCGGTGCCGTGACGCCCAACCTGGCCGCGGCAAGCTTTGACGGCGGGACCGATGACGTAACGCTGACGATCGCAAACAACGGCGGGTCAGGCACGATCCGCATCCTTCGCCGGACAGGTTTGAACGCATTTGCCGAGGTTGGCAGTATAGCGGCCGCTACGACCACATTCGTCGACAGCCCGCCCATAGACGGCACCTACGACTACAAACTAACCCAGAACGGGCTTTCCGGCGAAAGCAACACCCGATCAGTCGTTGTCAGTGTCGGCGATGCCGGGACCGGTGCGGCACCATCCGATCTCGCCGCTCTCTTTGACGGGATCCACACGGTAACGCTCGGCTGGACCAACAACGGCGGCACGGGCGAGATCTTTGTTGAACGCAAGGACGGCCTCAGCGGAGATTATTTCCCGATCGCGATCCTGACATTGACTGATGATACCTATGACGACACGGTCGAACCGTCGCCAAGCTTTGGCCAGATCATTTACTATCGCGTCAGGAATGAATCGGTCGCCGGATATTCGAACGAAGCCGATATCTTTGTCCCGCGTGTGCTCGCTTAATTGACCGAATCGCTTTCGATCACGTCCTGGCTGCCAAGGTACTCGCCGAGCTGAGCAGCAGCATTCTGGACCGTTGAGTCACCAAGATTCAAATACCGCAAAAATGTTTTGATCTGTGAATGGCCGGTGATCTTCATTACTTCGGTGTGAGGGATACCGGCCCTTATCATTCGCGTCGTCGCCGTGTGCCTCAGATCGTGGAAATGCAGGTCCTTTATCTTTGCTCTTTCGCAAGCGGTCACGAAAGCCCGGTGGGGATTCGTAATATTAAACACAAGCGAGTCACTGCCGCCTTTTGCAACTGCCTGCAGATCGATCAGGGCGGCCGCAACACGCGGCGTCATTCCGATCCGCCGTGTTTTTTGAGTCTTTGAATTAAAATACTGGACCGTGATCAACCCGCTCGCGAAATCGATATCCGCCCAGGTCAGTTTCATTATCTCGCCCTGACGCATTGCGGTATCGACGGCCATCATGATGATCGGTGCGAGATGCTTACGCCTGGCCTCGACGTCGGCCGTTACAACCTTTCCCTTTCGCTCATATTCGATCGTTTCGCGGCCGACGCACGCCGCCAGCAGCCGACGCTCTTCGTCAAACGACAATACACGGTCGCGTTCTTTTTCTGCTGCCAGGTTGATCGGGAACTTCGGCACATTGACCAGGCGGTTCGCTTCGCGGCCGCGTCGGAACATCGACCGGATAAGTGCGAGATCCCGGTTGATCGTCGCGGTCGTGACCTCATCGGTTAGCCGCCGGTGCTTTGCAAAAGCTCTCAGGTCGTGCTCGGTGATCGATGCGATCGAGCGGCCGGCAAAGTAAACAGAGATCCGCTCGAGTTTCGCTTTCGATGCTTTCCAGTCCTTGACACCCTCGACCTTGATCCCATTATCGTAGACCGGTTTTGTCAGATAATTGGCCGCAAACCACGTCACCAGATCGCCAAATGTCGTCGCCGGCGTGACATCGATCGTTCCCTCTCGATGGGCCGCCAGTTCACCGAGTGCCCATTGTTTTGCTTCGAGGGTGCTGTGAACTCGTTTTCGCTTTCTTTTGTACTTGCCGCCGCCGATGTCGATATAGATCGACCCGTACAACCTGCCGTTGATGGTCTCGCAGTATTCGCCGTATCTGACCCGACTTTTTTTCTTCGGTGACATTTGCTGTCTGTTTGCTGTCTATCTTTACCCGGATTAGATGCGTAATCTATCACGGTTAACTAAAAACACAAAAGGCGAACTCCGATGAATTCGCCTTAAAAACACTGTAAATACTGGTGGCCAGGAACGGGGTCGAACCGCTGACACGCGGATTTTCAGTCCGCTGCTCTACCAACTGAGCTACCTGGCCATGCCGCCCTCGTTTGAACCAAGGGACGAAATTTAGAGTGTAAATGCGGCGTTTCGCGATGTCAAATCGGGGAATTTGCAGGCAGCCGAAGGCGGAAACCGTCTCGAGTCTACGGTTGAAAAAAGATTGACAAGCCCGGCGGGATGGCTATAATCACATTTTAGCAGGCGGATCACCCACTTCGCCGCCGCTATTGAAAAAATACGTTCGATCAAAACCTGCCCGTGCCGGCTCGAATGTCGTCTCCGACCCCCGAAGACGCAACTTTTGAGCCGGCACAGCCA
>JBDTMQ010000231.1:0-1838 GCA_039934155.1 Acidobacteriota bacterium
TTATTTTTTGAAACGGCAAACTGTAATAAAAATAGCCACCGCCGCTGTGGACGCCGTCATAAGATGAAGGCCCGTAATCCTGACTAAAATCATAAGGATCGAATGGCGAACCGCTGCCGCTTACGACATTCGATCTCGTCTTTGCATACGAATACCTGATGCTCGCAAATAGCTTTTGCGTCTGAGGAAAATTTAAATTTACCGAGACCCTCTCGTTGACCGTTCTCCCGAAAGAACGGGTCTGATAAATATTTCCGACGTTGCCGAAGGGCCTTACCGCTGCCGACGGATCAAGCGGATCGAAGGATCCGCCCAGCGGCGCGTTGATATTCTGCGTGTAATTCTGCCGCAGATATTTTCCGTGCGAGAAGGAAAAGTTCAGCGAAAATCCCTTCGGCAGCTTTTTTAGGACGTTGAAATTTAGCAGCGATTGATACGGCGATTCAAATCCATCGGCTATCACTCGCTGGGTACGAGGCAACGCGAACTGCTGAAGAAGATCCGACGACGGCACGGCCGGAAATAGATCCAGGATGGTTGGGTCCATTATTAGATATTGTGCGCGGTCGGGATCGCTGGCAAGCTTTACGTTGAGCGTATTGTTGAGCCCGAATCTTGAATAAAAAAGTCCATACCCGACACTGACTCTCGGCAGCGTATACAGCGGATTTTGCTTATCTTTTGCTTTTGGTGACCAGATCAGACCAAATCGTGGTGCAAAATTATAATTACTGCCGATATTCGTTTGATTTTCATACCGCAGCCCGAAACTCGCGGCGATTGTATCCGAGATCTTGTAACTGTTTTGCAGATATACCCCGAAATCATACTGTGCGAGCTTTATTGCCGGATTCCCACCCGAGACGGTCAGTTGGTTGGCCCCGCCGCCAAGCTCCCTTATCTGCTGGTCGGTGTAACCGGCGCGGCTGAAGAACAGCGTCCGGCGATAACTTTCCAGGCTGTCGATCTGTTCGGTCAAAAAGCCGCCCCTGCCGTCAGGTATGGGTTGGTTATTTGCATCCAGAGCCGGTGCCAACCGACCACTGAAAGTATATGTACCGCCAAAATTCGCCGTCGAATTTTGATCTATCGTTTCGCCGCGAAACCTAACACCAAATCCAAGAGCGTATCGACCCATCTGCCACGTCGTTTCGTTCGAGACGTCGAACCGAAGATTTTTGTTCGTCGCGTTCTGCTGTGAACCGCCGCCGAAATATGAATCCAAAACATTGATCGCGGGATCAGTGCTGCCGCCAAAGCTATTATTTGAACCGTAATAAACGAATGCTCGCGACTGATTTACTATATCGGGATCTACAAAAAAGGTTTCTGAAAATTGAAACGAATGATTCTGCGATTCGTTCTCATTTGCCCGGCTGGGAAGCAGAAATCCGCCGACGTTCTGGCCCTTGCTGCGGCCGCGGCCAAAGCCATAGTTGAAGTAAAGTTTATGCTTCTTGTTTGGATCGGCGTTGATCGAAAAGTTGACGTTTTCTGAACTTCCAGGTGTCGAGAACGTTTGACGAAAGGCGGCCGGGCGAAGATCGGCGTCAAGGATCACGGCGTTGATCACGGCGCTCGAATCGGTACCGCTCAGGCCCCCGTAAACAAAAAAGCTCGTCTTTTTCCCAAATAACGGCCCCGTCGAATTAAAATAGAGGCTCTTACTTTGATAAGGAACTCGCCGTTGAAGAAAAGGGTCAGATGCATTGAGCCTGCCGTCCGCAAAGCCAAAGCTGACAAAGGTCCTGAATTTGGTTACGTTCGGCCGTGTAAAGATCTCGATACCGCCGCCATACGGCCCCTCATATTGGGCCGAAAATACGTTTTGATTGATC
>JBDTMQ010000232.1:0-1650 GCA_039934155.1 Acidobacteriota bacterium
CTTCTTTTCGTTCAATTGGGTATCCGATCGACGCAAGTAAGTTCGGCCTCTGAGTTTTTGCGGTAGAAGATCTCCCGACGGATCGTTTCCTTCGTCTTTTCCGTACCCAAGCTCTTTCATGAGCGTTGTCGGAGCATTTCGGATCTTCATAGGAACCGGCAGGTTCCCGAATTTGCGTGCATCCTCGAGCGCTTCGCCGATCGCCGTCGTGGTGCTTCGATCTTTCGGTGCATTTGCAAGGTACGCAACGCCGTGGGCCAGGTTCAAAGTGCATTCGGGAAGGCCGATCGTCTCGACCGCCCGGAAAACGGCGTTCGCCACGACTAGTGCCGTGGGCTGCGCGAGACCGATGTCTTCCGACGCAAAAATTACCATTCGGCGCGCGATGAATTTTGGGTCCTCACCTGCGTCGATCATCCGGGCAAGATAGTAGAGCGCCGCATCGGGCCGACTCGCCCGCATCGATTTAATAAATGCGCTGATCACGTTGTAGTGCTCTTCGCCCTTTTTGTCGTATCTTAGAAATTTTGACTGCAGCGTCTCCTTAAGGGTCTCGACCGAGATAGTTTCGTAGAGACGCGACGTGTTTTCGACCATTGTAATTGCCTGTCGCGCGTCGCCGTTGGCCATCTCGATAAGCCACGTTTTTGCGTCGGGCTCCAGATCAAAACCGGTCAGGTCGATTATTAGGGACATTTCTTCGTCGGTAAATTCGTTAAGAATAAAGACCCTGAGCCGCGAAAGGAGTGCCGGAATTACCTCGAAACTCGGATTCTCGGTGGTTGCGCCTATAAGCACGAGCTGGCCGTTCTCGACAAAGGGAAGCAGAAAGTCCTGTTGGGCCTTGTTGAATCGATGTATCTCATCCAGAAATAGAACCCGCGGTTGATCGAACAAGCTCGGTGTTTTTATGATCTGGCGGATGTCTTCCTTGCCGGCGGATACGGCCGATAGCTCAAAAAACTCGGCGTTGATCGCGTTTGCGTAAATTCTGGCAAGCGTGGTCTTGCCGGTTCCGGGCGGGCCCCATAACACGAACGAGAATACGTGACCCTGTTCGATCGCAAGCCGAAGCGGCTTGTCGTCGCCGACCAAATGCTGCTGGCCGATAAAGTCATTCAGGCTCGTCGGACGAATTCTGTTTGCTAGAGGCTCCATATTGGGATGACTAGATAAAACCTATTCAGGATCGAATTCCAATAGAGTCGAGGGACGGACGTCGGCCTTGAGAACCCGCTCGATAAAGTCCATCGCCTTATCGTGATACTTAGCCTTGACGGCAGCTACACAATCTGCCGGAATGTGCAGGCTTAGACCCCCATATATGCATCGTTCCCGGTGAACATAAAGCAAATGTCGGTAGCGACGCCGGTCAAAATCAGGTTTCGAACATTCAGATTGCGAAGCAGAAGCTCGAGCGTCGTGGTCGTACACGGTATTCTGAAAAGGAAAAAGCCGGTCCGACTGTGAATGACGGCACCGGCAGATCAGATCGATCACAATGGACGACTATTAGAGAACTTTAAAAAAAATCAAAAAAGTTGTGTAATCGACCAGCTATTACATCTTTAAATAGTCGCGGCAAAGATTTTGCCGCCGGAGAGTTTGGGGACTTCTCGCTCTCTGTTTTCGGGGTCGATTGGGGCGCTG
>JBDTMQ010000233.1:0-2041 GCA_039934155.1 Acidobacteriota bacterium
AAGCGAGATCGTCTCGGCTGCATTCGGTCCGGCTTGTCCGTTAACCGGGCCATCAGCCTCAGTAGATCTCGTCCTCTGTTCACCGCGCTCGGACGGTCGCGACTCAGTTTTGCTTTTATCCATCGGATAGTTATCGGCATCAGCATCGGCGCTGCTGCCATTTCGCACTGCCGGTTCAGTATTCTGCGAATTTATCGCAAACTTTACCGCCAGGATATGTTCACATCGAAAACCTTCGGCACGTGCCGCATCTTTTTGATCTGGGCAATCGCAGACGATCGAGCCCGCGGCGTCGCGCGTGACGATGTGGTCAGCGTTTCGACCGCGAAGTCCGGGAATGGAAACCGCAAAATGATCGCCGTCCCTATTCACCAGCCCCCTCGCGGCAAGAGCCCGCCCCCGCTTTTCAACCTGATCCTGTGTCTTCTTCTGCACTTTCAACTTTCTTTGTACTACCGGCCGAAAATGTGGCCGTCCTATCTATGC
Source organism: Acidobacteriota bacterium (assembly GCA_039934155.1). Classification (GTDB taxonomy): domain Bacteria; phylum Acidobacteriota; class Blastocatellia; order Pyrinomonadales; family Pyrinomonadaceae; genus OLB17. The sequence continues at coordinate 487 of JBDTMQ010000233.1, forward strand.
AACATTGTACCAAACAAAAATATTTGTTGCAAGCATGCAACGAGGTGTTGCATTTAAAATTCTGCTATGTTATGTTTTATCCGTGAAATGGAAAGTGCATCAATGACACTTAAAGATCATGGAGGAAAAGCGAATGGCTTTTAAGAGTGAAAACTATATAAATACGGTGGAACTGGGACGCGCGATCAAGCGGAGACGCGAAGAGCTAGGTCTCTCGCTGAGAGATGTGGCCGACGTAACGGCTGTCTCGGCCTCGACACTGTCGCGGATCGAGAACGGTACCGGAAAGCCCGATGCTGACAATATCGCACGGCTGACCGGTTGGCTTGATATGCCCATCGACCGGGTAATGAATAAGCAGAAAGCTTCAAACGTCGAGCCTGTCATCTATTATCCGCACGAGGCAACCCCTGAGATTGTCGAGGCCCACCTTCGCGCCGACAAGAAACTGACGCCTGAAACGGCTAAAGCCCTATCGGAACTGTTCCGCGTGGCCTATAAGCAGTTCAGCAAACCCGGAAAATAAATTTGGACCGGCGATGACGGGATTTTTGTCGTAAATAGGATCTGGAGGAGAAGAATGAGATCTGATACTTCGCATTTTGAGGATGCGGGCAGCGGTGCTTTCACTTTTGATACGACATTTGTGCTTTTCTTTTTGGCGATCGACTTTGGGCAGTCGCTCTTTACAAACGGGCTAGACGCGGCGGTTACCGGTCTGATGTTGTTGGTACTTGTCTCCGCCCCGTATTTTTTAGTATCGCCGATGTATCGGGAGCGGTTCTGGAACTGGCTTTCGGGCCGCATCCTGATCGCAGGTTTCGGCTCGGTTTTGGGCATGGCATTTCACCAGTCACTCGGCGTGTTTTTGCCGGATTACTTTAGGTTCGTTCCGCTTACAATGCTCATAACAGCAGTGATCATCGGGAGTTACGCTCAATTCCATGGTATTTTGAGATTTCGTTTGGCGAAATAGGCAAAAGGCGTCGAACGACCGTGAGATCCGCACGCATTTCGGGAATGTGTGCGGATCTTTTTTTGTCCGATCTCAAGCCAGTGCGAGTTCTGCGCCGGCGATGAGCTCGTGTATCTGACGGACCTCGTCCGCAAGTTTGGTGTATTGTTCTAGCGTCAAGGCCTGGGCACCGTCGCACATCGCCTCTTCGGGACAGGGATGGACCTCGATTATCAGCCCGTCCGCGCCGCAGGCGACGCCCGCCCGGGCCATCGGATTGACCATATAGTTGTGGCCTGTGCCGTGTGACGGATCGACGATGACGGGCAGATGCGTCCGCCGTCGAAGAGCCGGAACGATCGAAAGATCGAGCGTATTCCGGGCATGATCGGCGAATGTCCGGATCCCGCGTTCACAAAGGATCACATCGTAATTTCCCTCAGACATGACGTATTCGGCGGCTAGCAAAAACTCGTCGAGGGTTGCCGACATTCCGCGCTTCAGAAGCACTGGCTTGCCGGCTCGGCCGGCGTATTTCAGCAGCGAAAAGTTTTGCATGTTGCGGGCCCCGATCTGGATACAATCACCGTATTCCTCGAC
>JBDTMQ010000234.1:0-9340 GCA_039934155.1 Acidobacteriota bacterium
CACTGCCCAGCCCCTTGCGGATCTTTTGGATGGTCTTTTCCAGGGCATCAAGGCGAGCACGGTCCTGGTCGGTCAATGCTGAATGTTGTTCAAATGATACCTCGAGCAGACGCGAAAGCTTTAGCGCTTCATCGCCGCGTTTCAACATCTCTTCGTATTCCTTTTTCTCGCGTGCGGCCCTGGCTTTCGCCATCATTTCCCGAAAGCTCTTCGGCTGATCTTTTTTAGGATCATCGTCAGGACTGCCGGGCGCCCTGTTCGACGCGTCGCTTTGTGAGAAAGCCACTCCGCAGCACAACAGCACGAACATCACCCCTATTAAAAGTTTGGGAAATTTGAACGACATCTTTCGACTAAGGTTTTTCGTCTGTCGATGGCGAATCAAGCAGGTCACCCGTGACAGCCTCGACCAATTTGGTCAAAAATTCTTCTTCCGCCAGCCCGGAGCTTTGGATGGTACGCCACTCGGCTGTCAATCCGTTGCTCGCACGACCCTCGACCTTGGCATTTACCATAACGTTGTTTTGTATCCCGTCGATGGACTGCACCTCGATCATCAAGGTGTATTGGCCGCGTGACCATGCAGAATCCAGCACTTGTAGAACGCCGTACCGGCCGAGTTCGCTTCGCGCGGTCACCGGACCTTTCGCAAAAATGAAAGGCTGTGAAACCACTATGCCGTCTTTCAGCCGCGACGACGCCTCGTCAACGAGAATCTTCTGATCTTTCAAAACATTAATGATCGTTTCGACAAGAACGTCGCGGCGCGAGTTCAATTTATAAGGATTCGGCAGCCGCTCCCGCACCCGCGTCTTGTCCTTACCCCAATCGAACGACCGAGTAACGTCGGTGCTTCGTGACGTTGTCTTGTTCGCGTCGTCCTTGATCTTTTGTGTTTGTGTATCGATCCCTTTCTGGGCGAAAACGGACGTCGAGAAAACAACGAAAAGGAGGAGAAAAAAGTAGTGTTTCATAATGCCGCCCGCGCCGATAGATCGATCTGACTTTCAATATGAGGATATCTTATTCTCGCACAAATCGAAACTCTCGATTAGGATGAGTCGTCAGAGCCAGAGGTTGTAGCAGCATCAGCAAACAGCGTAGTATTTTGCGACTGCATCTCGTAAAGAAGCAGATTTTTGAGGAAGGTATGGTAGGCAGCAAAAAAGGCGATACAAAAACCGGGAAATCCGTCGAGAAAACCCAGCCGCAGAAAATAACCTCGAATGAAAGCAGCGAGCGCAGAGAATGCCGTCCGGAGGGGCGAAGTGCGGCGACCGTTCTCGAACATCAGCTTCGCCGCCAGCGGCGCATATCGCTCGCTGATCATTCGATGGTGGTGCGAGGCGTTCTCGACACTGAAATGCAATATATCGCCTGAGAGGGAACCGACTTCGGCGCCGTCATCAATGGCGACGCTTTCGTGGATCACCACATCTTTCCAGCGACCTTTTCGCCGGTCAAAAAACCGGAGCTGGCGATCGGGATACCAGCCGCCGTGATGTATCTCAAGGCCCATATATGTCGACAGCCGCGGTATCGTATATCCGTCTGCGTGCCGATCTTTTGCTTTAAGCTTCTCGATCTCGGTCCGAAGTTCGTCGGAAACGCGCTCGTCCGCATCCAGACTGAGGATCCAGTCGTTCTCCGCCGAGTCTGCCGCAAACTGCTTCTGCGACGCGAATCCCGTCCACTCGCGCGAGATCACCTTTGCGCCCAGGTCTTTCGCGATGTCGACGGTCTTGTCCGTACTGTTCGAATCCACGACCAAAATCTCATCCGCCCAATCGACCGAACGGATCGCGGCGGCGATGTTCTTTTCTTCCTGAAAAGTAATGATTACGGCCGAGATCTTCACGGGCGAGATTGTGGCAGAGTTTCTCTAAAACATAAAGTGTCGACGGATCGACACTTTATGACCAACCTAAACTACTTGAACCTAACTTATTACACCGCCTCTACTTATTGTCAGTCGGTGACACAACGTCGATATTATTCATGCGGAATGTCGTCGACGTCGCACGCTGCAGGTCAGCGATCGCTTTATTGTAATCAGTTTCGGCACGGATCTCAGCATTCCTGGCGTTCGTCAACGCATTCTCTCGCTGGAACAGCAGGAACGTGGTCGATTTTCCCGATTCGAACAATTTTTGTTCACCCTGCAGCTGTATCTCGGCATTCTCTCTCGCACGGCGAGACGAGAGCACACGCTGACGAGCCGTTTCGAGAGCCTGTACGGCATTCCGAACCTCGACGATAACCACTTGTTCCTGAGACCGCATCTGGGCCTCGATCTGGTTTTGCTGTACCTCAGCCCCGGCCAAATTCGCCTTCGCCGTACGGTTCCCCAGCGGGAACGAAATTGTCACGCCGACCGAATAATTGGGCGCATCCGACCGAAATATATTCGAGAGTGACCGTCCAAATCCACCAACGAGAAATGACGGCGAACCGGCGACCTCGACCGTCGGGTTTGGCACCTGATTGGAAGGAGCCAGCAGCGAATTCAGCTTCTGCCGCAGGATCTCGTCGTTGCCCGAGAATTGCGGCACCAGGATCGAGTCGGTTGAAGCCCCGCCGCGTGACAGACCGGCGAGCGAGAACGTGGTATTAAGGTCGATCTGAGGCTTTGTCTGATTTCTGAAGTAATCGATATCGATCTTATTTATGTCTCTTGCCAATTTCAGCCGCCTCAGTTCGAAGCGGTTATCCATAGCGTCCTTGACCGCACTGTCCAGACTGACAGAATCCAGACTAAAGGCCGGCTTGTCGGTCGGTACAAAGCTGAACGCCCACTCGGCCGCGGTGGCATCACGCAATACAAGCTGTTTCAGATTGTTCTCGGTAACGGCGACCTGCTGGGTCGCGACCAAAAGGTCGCTTTCTCGATTAGCGAGTTCCGTCGCAACCTCAGCGCGTGCCAACGGGGCCGCGGCGCCCGCTGAAATGCGGGCCTCGACTTGCCGAAGGCTTTCGCGGGCAAGGTCAAGATTGGCTACCCTGTTTTGCTGATCGCGCAACGCAAACACAAGGTCCCAATACGTTCGCTGCACCTGTGCGATGGTCTCGATCGTCTGTCGGCGAAAATCGGCATCGGTCTGTTCGAGCCTGCGCCGGGCGATCTTCAAATTACGCCGGGTCGCATCGGTCTTCATATTCCGGAACAGCGGCTGAGTAAAACGTACCCCGGCCTGCGTCGAATAAATGGCCCCGCCGCCCGACGATCCAAGCGAGCCTGAACTGACCTGTGCCTGGGAAAAGGCGTTCTCGGTCCGTGTATTATTAAAAAATGCCTGATAGCTGCCGCCGCCCGGTTTAATGAAACGCAGAACGTCGGCGTTCATTCTGAAGTCGTTGGTTGCCGCCGAACCGGTCGTCGAGTTTCTCGTGTAGGTCGGCGAGACCGTGAACACAGGATCATAGAATCCGAGGATCGAACGGATCTGTGTTTCCTGAAACCTGACGTCGTCGCGAGTGATCTCGATACTGTTGTTGTTTGCCAAAGCTCGTCTGATCGCGTCGTCGATCGAAAGAGGCATCGGCTGGGCTGTCTGAACGCCAACGCGCGACAGTCCGGACGCGGCCGGTACCACGAGCGTCGACGCCGAAGGCTTGTAGTCCGCAACCGCCGAAGTTTTTGTAACCGGCGGCGGCGCTGTCACGAGGCGCGAAACCTGATCGTTTTGTGCATGTGTCTTATGTATGCCGGCCGAAAAGCCAAAGGTGAGTATACCTATCGATACCAGCAAACTGTTTCTTCGAATGTTCATTATTAGAGTGCTCCGGGCCCGAAAAGCAGAGATCGATACCTAAAACTCAATCCCTTACTACGACATCCAATTTCGCATTGTTTCAACATTTTACCGATTATGGGGACCAAAATGCCGCTCTCGACGGCCGGGCCGGGCTTTTGAAATTTGCCCTAAGGTAAGCTATCGTGGAATTTAACAAAAGCACATGGTTCGGAGGAATTTAAACAATAATGGCTATTAAAGTCGGGATCAATGGGTTTGGCCGCATCGGCCGTAACGTGATGAGAACCTGTCTCGATGACAGTTCGATCGATTTTGTTGCGGTAAACGACCTGACTGACACAAAAACACTGGCTCATTTACTGAAATACGATTCGATAATGGGCAATCTCGATCACGAGATCAAAGCCGACGGCGACACGATTCGCATCGAGAACGATTCGTTCAAGGTATTCTCTGAAAAAGACCCCGCAGCGATCGACTGGGAATCGGTCGGCGCCGAGATCGTTATCGAATCGACAGGACGATTCACAAAGGCCGAAGATGCCTCAAAGCACCTTCGCGGCAGCGTAAAAAAGGTTATCATTTCTGCACCGGCAAAAGGCGAAGACATTACGATCGTGCTTGGCGTCAACGAAGGAATGTATGATCCTAAAGCTCACCACATAATCTCCAATGCGTCCTGCACGACCAACTGTCTCGCGCCGGTCGCAAAAGTCATACACGAGAAATTCGGCATCAAGAATGCCTTAATGAACACGATCCACAGCTATACGAACGACCAGCAGCTGCTTGATCTGCCGCATAAGGACCTTCGACGTGCCAGGGCCGCCGCTCTATCGATGATCCCGACCTCGACCGGTGCCGCAAAGGCCGTCGCGCTCGTCATTCCCGAATTGAAGGGTAAATTTGACGGCATCTCGGTACGAGTGCCGACACCTAACGTTTCTCTAGTTGACGTAGTCATAAACGTTGAGAAAGAGACGACGACAGAAGAAGTGAATCAGGTATTGAAAAACGCCGCTAACGAAGAACTCAAAGGGATCCTGGCGTTTTCGGAAGAACCGCTGGTATCGATCGATTTCCGCGGCAATCCGAATTCGTCCATCGTCGACGCCGAGAACACTAAAGTCATCGACGGTAAAACGATGAAGATCCTCGCATGGTACGACAACGAGTGGGGCTATTCCTGCCGCGTCCGCGATCTGGTCAAATTCATCGCCTCGAAAGACCATTGGAAATTCGAACCGTAGTTTAGCTGAAGCGGGCGCATCGGCATCGTTTTAGCCATCAACTTTATGAACGGCCGGTTAAGTTTATTTTGCTTGGTGTCGGGCGTTTCGTATTCGGGCAACCGGTTTCGACAATATGACCAAGAAAAATATCAAGGACATCGACATCGCCGGCAAACGCGTATTCATCCGCGTCGATTTCAACATTCCGATGAAAGACGGTCAGATTGAAGATGACACACGGATTACCGCCGCCTTGCCCACGATCGAATACGCCATCGATCAGCGCGCAAGGATCATCCTTGCGTCACACCTGGGCCGGCCGATCAAGGATAAGAAAAAGGCGGAAGAAAAAGGCCTGCCATTCGATCCGAACAAATACACTCTCAGACCTGTGTATGAATTTCTTCAAAAGCTGCCGGAGCTTCAAACGCATTCTTCGGCCCGCGCAGATTCTGACGTGGCGGCCGCCCGATCGGATGGGACGGCCCAGGGTAAATCCGAAATCAAACATGACGCTGTGTTTTTTGTGCCCGATTGCGTCGGTGATGTGGTACAGCAAGCTGTAAACAATTTGCAGACCGGGCAGGTCCTGCTTCTGGAAAACCTTAGGCTTCATCCCGGCGAAGAGAAAAACGACCCCGAATTTGCGAAAGAGCTCGCCGCCTTGTGCGACGTTTACGTAAATGACGCGTTCGGCACGGCCCACCGCGCGCACGCTTCGACCGAGGGGATCACCCATTTTATCGACGATTGTGTCGCCGGTCTGTTGATGGAAAAGGAACTCAATTTCCTCGGCAAAGCATTAAATGATCCCGAACGGCCGTTCGTTGCGATCCTGGGCGGCGCGAAGGTGTCGGACAAGATACCCGTCATCGAATCGTTGATCGACCGCAAAGTAGACAAGCTTCTGATCGGCGGCGCCATGGCATATACCTTTTTTAAGGCTCAGGGTTTCACTGTGGGTAAATCCCTGGTCGAAGACGATATGATGCCGAAGGCGCTTGAGATCGAGCAGCGAGCAGAACAAGCCGGGGTCGAACTCATTTTGCCGACCGATCATCAGGTCGTCGATTCGTACGACCCGCTGCACTCGCGAAAGACCATTCCCGTGGCGTTCACAAACACCGGTTTGGTCGGACTCGATATAGGAGCCGAAACCGTCGAGATCTTCAAACGCGCGCTTTCAGGTGCAAAAACCATAATTTGGAACGGCCCGATGGGAATGTTCGAGGAAAAACCTTTTGACGATGGCACCGTCGCCATCGCACAGGCGGTCGCCGAAGCCACCTTAGCCGGTGCCGTTTCGATCGTTGGAGGCGGTGATTCTGTTGCTGCCATAAATCAGGCCGGCCTCGCTGATAAGATCACGCACATCTCGACCGGCGGCGGCGCCACTCTCGAATTTCTTGCCGGCGACGAACTGCCGGGCGTAGCGGCACTTGATGATATTTAATCCTCACCCTGCAAATTGGTAGTGATAAGACGTCCCACCGTCATAGGAGGTTGAGTTGTTATGTCAGATCGTTTCGCGGCAATGCGGGTTTTGGCGGTGTCGATCGCCCTGGACGAGGTAGGGAAAAATGTTCGCGAGGATATTGCAGGGAATCGCGGCACCCACATCGATAAATACTTAAAGCGGGCGAATTCGCCGCTTGACGCCGGTCACAACTGGTGCGGAATGTTCGTTAACTGGGTCTTTATGGAGGCAGCCAGTCGTCTCGGACAGATCTTCCCGATCCCGCCCGGAACAATGTGGAGCGGCCCCAAGTTAAAACGCTGGGCCGAGACCAACTGGGAAAGCATGGTCTGGGAATTTCCGCTTCTCGCGGGTGATATATATGTAATGAATAAGGGCCATATCGGTATGGTCCGGGCGCCGACGCACGAAGGCAGCGATCTGATGTTCACGATAGACGGCAACCAATCGACGTTCACAGCGGGCGGAATAAGCCTCGTCCAGCGTACACGAAGCTTTTCCGACATGGACACACTGATCAGGATCGTCTGAAGTATTTATGAGAAAACCTGTAATTGCCGGCAACTGGAAGATGTATAAGCTGCTAAGCGAGGCGGTCGAGACAGCCCTCGCACTCAAGCCGCTGGTCGCCAATGCAAATCACTGCGAAGTGATCATCTCGCCGGTTTTCACGGCGTTAAAGACCGTCGCTGACCGACTCGAGGGCTCAAATGTCCGCGTCGCCGCACAAAATTGCGCCTCCCAAAACGAATTTGGAGCGCTTACGGGTGAGATCGCGCCAACGATGCTGCGGGATGTCGGCTGTTCGCACGTGATCATCGGCCACTCCGAGCGGCGCCAGTTTTTTGGCGAGACCGACGCGTTGGTAAATAGTAAGACCAAAGCGGCCCTGGCGGCAGGACTCGTGCCGATCGTTTGTGTCGGCGAAATGCTGCCGGAACGCGAGTCGGGAATTGCCGAGAATGTCGTTAAATCACAGCTATCCGGCAGCTTGAATGATTTGACAGTTTCGGATATGGAACGTATTATTATCGCTTACGAGCCTGTCTGGGCGATCGGAACGGGTAAAACCGCGACGCCCGAACAGGCTCAAGAAATGCATGGCGTCATCCGCCGCAGCATTGCCGAGGCACACGGGGCGGAAAACGCAGACAGTGTTCGCGTTTTGTACGGCGGTTCGGTAAAACCTGAGAACATTCGAAGTTTGATGGCTCAGCCGGACGTGGACGGCGCCTTGGTAGGCGGTGCAAGCCTCGACGCAAAAAATTTTTCTGAGATAGTTAATTTTAAGTGATCTGACGGAGTTTAAGTTGCTTTATTTCCTTTACGCAATATTTTTCATTTCGTGTTTCATGCTGGTAGCGGCGGTCTTGCTTCAGCCTGGTAAGACCGATGCCGGAGCTTTGTTCACCAGCAATGTTTCGAGCTCGGCTTATGGCCCACGCGGAACGGCATCGGTGCTGTCAAAGCTGACGATCACGGCCGCGATTATTTTCATGTTGTCCGCCCTGATGATCTCGATGCCGGCGATGAGCGGTAACGTGTCGGTGCTTCAAAACGTCGGCGACATGCCGGTCGAGACACCTGCATCAGACGCTGCGGTCACGGGCGATAATTCCAATGCAAATACTGTAACGCCGCCGGCAGATAATGCTAATGCCGCGCCCGGTGTGAACGCGCCGGCCGCCGACAGCAACACGAACTCGGCCAACACCAATGCACCGGCCAACACGACCCCTTAGTTTGATCTTTATTATTGCCGAGGTGGCGTAATTGGTAGCCGCGCACGTTTGAGGGGCGTGTGGAGCAATCCGTGCGGGTTCGAGTCCCGCCCTCGGCACCACTTGAAATAAAAGGGCGTCTTTTACCAGACGTCTTTTTTATTTGTCATCGCTGACCAGCATCGTCCCCGTTCCTTCGTCGGTAAATACCTCGGAAAGCAGTGTGTTCCTGTCAGAACCGCTGATCACGTGAGCCGAACTGACGCCTCGTTCCAGCACTGACATTAGGCTTTGCAGCTTCGGAACCATTCCGCCGACGGCCTTCCCGGAATTGATCATTTCGCGTGCCTCAGCCGTAGTTATTCGGGAGAGTTTGGAGCCGGGATCATTTGGATCGAGATAAATGCCGTTGACGTCAGACAGCAAGATCAGCTTTTCGGCGCCGAGACTTACGGCGATCTCGGCGGCGATCGTGTCCGCGTTGATATTGAAAACCTTGCCAGCGTCGTCGGCGCCGAGCGACGAGATGACAGGCAAATATCCGCCGTCAAGGATCAAATTGATAAGACGCACATCGACCTCGACGATATCGCCGACGTGACCAAAATCGACCGTCTCTGTTTCACCGGTAGACTTGTTCGTCACGGCTCTCGGCGGTCGCTTTTCGGCTTTCACAACTCCGCCGTCTACGCCGGACAGCCCGACAGCCTCAATGCCGCGGCGTCTCAGCGCCGCCAGTATCTCTGTATTTATTTTGCCGCGAAAGATCATTTTCGCCAGATCGAGCGTGTCGTCGTCGGTCACCCGCCGGCCCTCGATCACTGTCTGAACGACGCCCAGTTTCTTTGCAAGTTCGGTCAGCTGCTTGCCGCCGCCGTGGATCACGCAAACGCGGATCCCGACCTGATAAAGCAGTGCCAGTTCTTCGGCCAGCGACGCAAGGTTGTCCTTATCTTCGGTCACCTTGCCCGAAAATTTAACGACAAATATCTTTCCCGCAAAGCGTTGGATGTAGGGTAGCGACTCGCGCAGAAGATCAAGATTTTCTGTGTTCATTTAAAAATGTCGCTCAAAATTGCTTTTTGAATATGCAGCCGGTTCTCGGCCTCGTCAACAACCATCGACGCCGGCGAATCCAACACTTCGTCTGTTACG
>JBDTMQ010000235.1:0-7635 GCA_039934155.1 Acidobacteriota bacterium
AAGACCATCGGTTTTACTTCCTGAAAGCCTGGCAGGGGTTCAGTAACGGGACGGGCAGCGTCGGTTATCGTGTCGCCGATCTGAACGTCGGCAACGGTTTTGATCGATGCGGTCAAAAATCCGACCTCGCCGGGGCCGAGTTCCCCGATCGGCGTCGGGCGGGGCCGGTTCACCCCGATCGTCTCGACCAGGTATTCGCGGCCTGTATTAAAGAATTTGATCTTTGTCCCTTTCTTAAGAGTGCCGTCGATGATCCTGAAGAGTACGATCACGCCCCGGTAGCTGTCATACCAGCTATCGAAAATAAGTGCTTTCAGTGGCGCCGAAGAGTCGCCTTTTGGCGGTGGAATGTCTTTTATAATCTCTTCGAGAATATCTTCGATGCCCACACCCGTCTTGGCCGACGCCAGCACGGTGTTGGTGGTATCCAGTCCGATGATCGTCTCGATCTGTTCCTTGATACGATCGGGCTCCGCCGAGGGCAGATCGATCTTGTTCAATACAGGCACTAATTCAAGGTCGTTCTCGATCGCAAGATATGTGTTGGCAAGCGTTTGTGCCTCAACGCCCTGTGAGGCATCGACGACGAGCAATGCACCTTCGCAAGCCGATAGTGAACGCGAGACCTCATATGAAAAATCGACATGACCCGGCGTATCGATCAGATTCAGGACGTAATCCTTGCCATCACGAGCCTTATAGTCGAGCCTGACGGCGTGGGCCTTGATCGTAATGCCGCGTTCGCGTTCGAGTTCCATATCGTCAAGGAGTTGGGCCTCCATGTCGCGTTCGGCCACGGCGCCGGTCAATTGGAGGATGCGGTCGGCCAGTGTCGATTTGCCGTGGTCGATATGTGCAATGATCGAAAAATTTCTGATGCGCTGAAGATCCATTTATCTTGGTTAACGAATACATAACAATAGCAAAACACCGTCAGGTTCGCACCGTGGATAAGGTTAGTAAAGATTGAAAGTTCGACAAATTCGGGCCGGCTGCGTGAGGATAAGCGAATAATGAAGGCTCAAATAAAGAAATTGCTTGCGTTTTTGGAATCGAGTCTGATACGTTATGCGAAACCGGATCTATAGGACGGCGTCAGGCCGGCAGTCTTGGCAGGTAAACGCCGTGTTATGCCACTTTGACTGCGGTCTCGCGACGCATTTGCTGAAATGGAGGATTGTCATGAGGTTCAAGAGAGAACGGAAACCTGCCAGTATTGTCTTTGTGCTCGCACTGCTCTTTTCGTTTATCTTTGCGCCCCTGCCACAGGTCGTCGCCGCTGATCACAACGAATCGACTTCGGTGGCGTCCGATCCGGGTGCCGATCTGGCCGATGTGTTCGCGTTTCTCGACCCCGCAGATAATTCAAAGGTTGTATTAATTATGACGGTCGCCGGATTTGTGACCGGACCGCAATTAGCCAACCTTAGCTTTTTTTCACCGGATATAGTTTATAGATTTGAGATCGAGAATACCGGCGATCCGATCCCCGACGCTCAGCTCGATGTTACATTTTCGCCGCAAACGTCGCGAAACCTGCCGCAGACTGCCTCAATCCAGCTAAGGTCCTTTACAAAGGCGCGGACTGGTCGTTTCAAGACGTTTAAGGCGCCAACGACCGTACAGACAACCGAGAGCACGCCAAGACCCTTTGTGGTTACGACCGATCAGGATAGTGGTGTTTCGTTTTATGCAGGTTCAACCGACGACCCATTTTATTTCGACGCTCCTGGATTCAGTCGATTTACGGCGTCAGTGGCGACGGGCATTCCCGATCTTTCTCGTCTGCAGCGTTCGCGTGACAGCTTTGCCGGTTACAATATTCATGCGATCGCTGTCGAACTGCCTGCAGCAATGCTCCGCGGCACAGGCAATGTGATCGGCGTAAACGGCATAACGCTGCGGCAGCGAATGACCTATCGGCAGGATACCGGACAAGTGATCCCGAGCGGAGACCTCGTGCAGGTCGACCGAGCAGGCGTGCCGGCGATCAACACGACAATGATCCCGTTTTCGCGAAAGAACGAATACAATGCGGCGACACCGATAAACGACGCCAGCGGACTGTTTGCCAGCGAGATCGTCGGAACATTGACAACGCTCGGAACCAACGCCACAAATATAGGTATTTTAGCCGTGGTGGCCGTAGTCAACGGCGATTATTTAAGGCTGGATCTCACTATACCTAATAACAATATCGGTTTTGGCCAAAGGGCGACGACACAAGGCTATACCGGATTTCCCAACGGCCGGCGGACGGGCGATGATGTCGTCGACGTTTTAATGTATTACATCAGTAATCAAACGATACTCAACGGTGATAACGTCAACAGCAATGAAGTGCCGATGATGAACACCTTCCCGTTTCTCGCGCCGCCGCATCAGCCGTTTGAAAACCCGCAGGACGACCGGACGCGAAATTAAACCGTGATCCATGGCGGCCCGCACCGCATGTCTTGCAAACAACCGATGAAATTGCCGTGGGCCGCTATTTCTGCGATCTCTTTGTCGACGCTGCTTACCGTCGCCTGCGGCCGCGCCGAATCTTCACCTGTCGGCTCTGATCCTTTCAAAGGGCAGCCTGTACGGGCAAGAAAAGCCAGTCCTGTTATAGAGGCGCTTGAAAAGCGGGTTGAAAGAGTTCCGAGCGATTTTGTGGCGCATAACAAACTCGCTCAGGAATACTTGCAGCAGATGCGAGAAACCGGCGACGTTGCTTTTCTCGAGCTTGCGCTTTTGACGGCAAATCGTTCTCTTGCTATCGCCCCTGCCGAACAGAATATCGAAGGCCTCGCCGTGCTCGCCCAGGCGGAATATTCATCACACAACTTTACCGCCTCACGTCAACATGCCGAACAATTGCTAAGGCTCGACCCTGGAAAGGGCTATACGTTCCAGCTTTTAGGCGATTCGCTGCTAGAACTAGGCGAATATGAAAAGGCCCGCGATGCCTTCGGGAAAATGGTGGAATTTGGCGGGATCCAGCCGATGACCAAGGTGGCTATGCACCAGCGGCTTGCCCGGCTTTCAATGCTAAACGGCGACAACCGGCGGGGAGAGCAGCATCTGGAAACGGCCCTTTCGATCGCGGGATCAATGCTGGAACCGCCCCGCGAGACTATCGCCTGGTGCCGATGGCAGCTCGGAGAAACGGCTTTCGCATGGGGGAAATACGAAAAGGCTGAAGAGTATTATCGTCAGTCCCTGGCAGGTTTTCCTGGATATTATCGTTCGGTCGCCTCTCTAGGTCGTGTACTTGCGGCAAAAGGAGACCTTGAAGGCTCGATACGCGAGTATGAAAAGGTGACGGCAGTAATGCCGGACCCCAAATATATCGCGGCACTCGGCGACGTGTATGCCGCGGCGGGGCGAACGGATGACGCGGCCCGCCAATTCGAAATAGCCGACCGGATCGGCAAACTAAGTAATGCAAAAACCGGCCTTTACAACCGCGAACTAGCTCTATTCTATGCCGATCACGGGATCGATCGTGAAACTGCTTATCAGATGGCAGCCAACGAATATTCACGCCGGCGCGATATTTACGGCGCCGACGCCCTCGCATGGACGGCTCTTAAGGCGGGTAAAATAGAAGAAGCGCGTTCGGCGATACGCGAGGCAATGAAGCTCGGAACACAAGATCCGCGGATCTATTATCACGCCGGAATGATCGCAGCCGCCGCGGGTGAGGGCGCCGAGGCAAAGTCGATGCTGACTCGGGCATTATCCATCAGCCCGGCATTCGATCCGATGCAGGCGGCTACGGCGCGGTTGACCCTTCGCGAATTGAACTGACCCGATGAATGTAGTTCGCGTTGCCATGCTCGTGATAATGCTGCTAACGGCGGTAATTTCGTCGATCGCACACCCTCTTGGTAATTTCAGTCTTAATCAGTATTCGGGCATTATCGCTGGGAGCAAAGAAATTAAGGTCAGCCAGATCCTTGACATGGCTGAAATACCCACGCTTCAGGCGTCGGCAAAAATAGATCTCGATGGCGACGGCAAGTATTCCGAGGGTGAGCTTGCGGCTTACCAGCGATCGATCTCGGCCGAATACCTTGCCGGTCTGCATTTGAGTGCCAACGGTTCTCTGCTGGAACTCACTTTGCTGAATAGTTCTGCCGGAAGCTCGGTCGGCGAAGGCGGCCTTCCGATCCTTCAGTTCAAATGGGATCTGTCAGCCGAATTGCCCGAAGGATCTTCGGGTGCTCGCGTCAGATTCGAAAACAGCAATTTTACAGACCGCGTGGGATGGAATGAGGTCGCAGTGGACCGAGACCAAGGTGTGACGGTTTACGACAGTACTGCGTTCAGCGGTTCGGTCTCAAATGAGCTTCGTAATTATCCGGCCGATCTTATAATGTCGCCTTTAGCCGAACGCTCGGCCGACTTTTCAATAAATACAGCAGCGGTCCCCCCCGGCTCAGTGCCGCTCCGTTCACGAAGCGGCGCGGTGGCACAGCCTGTCAAACGCGACCGGCTGGTCGAGTTAATGTCCGTCTCAGAGGTCACGCCGGCGATCGCGATCTTTGCCTTACTCATCGCATTTGGACTGGGGGCCGTACACGCGCTTTCGCCAGGCCACGGTAAAGCTATTGTCGGTGCTTACCTCGTCGGATCGCGCGGAACGCCCCGTCACGCCTTACTTCTTGGACTTACAGTAACTTTTACGCATACGCTTGGAGTGTTTGCTCTGGGGCTCGCCACTTTGTTCGCCTCGGAATATTTTCTGCCGGAACAGCTTATGCGACTGCTCAGCTTCTTTTCCGGTCTGATCGTTCTTTTTATCGGACTAGCGATGTTCAAACGCAGATTTTTAGGCCTCTGGGACCAGTCACACGTCGCGCACTCACATTCTGAGATGGACGACGCCGGCGTAACGACGCACACACATGGCGGCAGCACACACACCCATCAGCCGCCAGCCGATCTATCGTTCAAAAATTTGATCGGGCTGGGCATTTCCGGCGGAATGCTGCCGTGTCCGACGGCTCTGGTCCTAATGCTTTCGGCAATAAATCTGGGAAGGATCGGCTTTGGGATAGTGTTAACGACTGCTTTCAGTTTTGGCCTTGCATCCACCTTAACGGCCGTCGGTTTACTGTTCCTTTTTGGCGGAAAATTGATCGGCTCCGAGCGTTTTGCCGATAACCGGGTCCTCAAGGCCATTCCGGTCGTCAGCGCGCTTGTTATCGCCTGTCTCGGTGCTGTTATCTGTTATACATCCATCTGAGAACCCTACAGATCGGGCCTCGACCTATAGCAAAAATCATCCGAAATATTGAAATTTATTTTTCTTAAGTATCAGTTTTTTGTTATAGTTGAATTTCCAAAGAAATTCGAACAGTTATTTTTCCGGATCATTCTATTAGAGGAGAATTTATATGAGACACGAATATGAAAGAGACGAGACAAGTGCGGCAACGAAATTAACATTTCTGCTGATCGGCGGCGGCATCGGCGCGGTGGTAGCCCTTTTATTCGCACCAAAATCGGGTGTTGAGCTCCGGGGCGATATCGCTGACGCAACTCGGAAGGGAATTGAAAAGAGCAAAGAGACCGCGGCACAGCTTCAGGAAAAAGCCGGCGATTATTATGAAGTGGGCCGTGACAAGGCCAGCGAACTTTATCAGACAGCCCAGGAAAAAGCTGGTCAGGTGGCTGAAAAAGCGAAAAGTGCGGCCGCTCGTTCCGCCAATCCGTTTTCGGCTGCCGTCGAGGCCGGAAAAGAAGCGTACGTTGCCGAAAAACGCCGAAACGAGTCGCGATCGATCACCGAAGGCAGGCCCAGCTATCCGGTAGACGAGACTGAAAATAAATAGTCATGAATGCGAACGATCCGCAATTTTGGATGATGATCGCATCGATCGTGATCGCGGTCTGTTTCATTGTGATGGCGATCTCGCTGATCGTCGTCGCGATCATAGTTCGACGTGTGGCCGGCACGGTGACCAGAGTCGAGGAGCGGGTTGATCCATTGATCGACAAGGTCAATGCGATGAGCGTTCAGGGTAAACAGATCTCGGTGCATTTTACAGAGGTGTCGGCAAATCTATCGACGGCCGCCCGCAATTTGGCGGATTCGACCGAATTGATCAGGGATGAGATCGCCGAGCTCAAACAGCTTGTCGGTGATACGGCCGTTACCGCACGCGACAAGGTCGAACTAGTTAGCCGAACGATAGACCGAACCCAGATGCAAGTGATGAGTACGACCGATTTTGTTCAAACAAAGGTGGTTGAACCGGCCCGAGAGATAGCGGCGATCATGGCCGGCGTTCGAAAGGGCCTCGAGGTATTATTCGCACCGGCACCGAAACAGATCGACCGGGTTTATGTCGATGACGAAATGTTCATCGGTTAGGCGTACACCGATCTTAAAAAAGAGAAAGGCACTGGAACGGTCCTGTGCCTTTCTTATTTGTCAGATCTGAGAACTATTAATTATCGGAAGGTTTTACGCCGTCGGGTGCGATCTTATCACCCGTTTTTCGATTCTTGCGAAATTCCTTTCGGTCTTTCATCCGCTTTTCCATCTCGGTTCGGCGCGTGTCCAGCTGCTGGCGCTGTTCCGGAGTAAGAATTGCCAGGATCTGCTGGCGAGTTGATTCAGCTTTCGCGCGTCGTTGCTCACGCATGGCTTTCATCTGTTCCTTTTGTTCAGGTGTGGGGGTCGTACCGGCTTTGAATGATTCGCGCATCGCTTTCATATGTTCGATGGCCGCCGCATCCGGTTTGTTGCTTTCGTGGATAAGACGAACCTGTTCCTTTTGTGCGTCCGTTAGCTGGATAGCGCGAAGGCCGGGAAAGCCTCGATGACCGCCGTGCCCAATGCCGCGACGACCCATATTTCCACGCCTGTCGCCTTTGCGATCAAGCTTTTCCTGCTTTTGGCCGTCGGCCTTCGGCGCCGCCGAAGCGTCCTGGGCATACGAAAGTCCGGCGAAAGCTGTGAGGGCTATCGCCGAGGCAATAACCGAAGTGAACGTGTTTTTAAATGACATTTTTTACCTCTTGAAAATTGATGGAAAACCTTCGTCTTCGTGTATTTTGACGCGAAAAACGCCGCCAAAGTCTAAAGATTCTTGCCGGCGGCACGTAAAGAAATGTAAAAGCCCGGGAACTGGTCTAAAATCAAATTTCGGAGCGTGATTTAACATTTGCGGTCGTTCGGGCTAAAATGCCAAACTTGAATGTCGAAAATCGGGAAGTTGATTCAATGCGATTTTTAAATGAGATCGATTCGCCAGCCGACCTGAGGCGTCTTCGCGTGGAAGACCTGCAGGAAGTGGCCGATGAGGTTCGTCAGTTCATAATTGACACGTGCTCGCGTGTCGGCGGCCATACCGGAGCTTCGCTCGGCGCGGTCGAGTTGGCCGTGGCCTTGCATTATGTTTTCGATACGCCAAATGACCGGTTGGTGTGGGATGTCGGCCATCAGGCATATGCTCATAAGATCCTGACGGGCCGCCGCGATCAGCTTCACACGATCAAACAATTTGGCGGATTGAGCGGATTTCTTCGTCGCGATGAGTCTGAGTACGACACGTTCGGTGCCGGGCACGCCTCGACATCGCTGTCCGCGTCGAACATGCACAATCCTTGGGACATGTTGTTCAGTGCGGATTCGCT
>JBDTMQ010000236.1:0-2009 GCA_039934155.1 Acidobacteriota bacterium
AGCGAGCGCTCGATTTGATAGCGGAAGCCTTAAAGATCCAACCCAATAATCCAACATTCCACATAAATCTGGGAACGGTATTCTTAAAATTAGAGCAATTCGAAAAGGCCGAAGCAGCTTTCAGGCGGGTGACCGAGCTGCGGCCTGACTATGCTGTCGGACACAACCAATTGGGGGTCGCATTAATGGAAGCCGGAAAGAATCGCGAATCGCTTGCGTCGTTCGAGACGGCGATGCGGCTCAGACCGAACGACGCGACGATCCTGTTCAATGTCGGCTGCATTCATATTCGCCTAAAGAATTATGACGAAGCGATCCGACTCTTGAATGCGGCGAACGTTATCGAACCGAAAAACTCGGAAGTGCTCGTAAATCTTGGGTACGCGTTTGCTATGGAAAAGAAGTATCCAAAGGCGATCGAACACATACGCCAAGCAGCCTCTCTGAAGCCGGATGATAAGGAGGTGCAGTACTTTTTGGGTTCGCTCTACGTCGCGGCCAAAAACAAGCAGGCCGCGCTCGCCCAGCAAAACACCGTATTCTCGATGGATCCCGCACTTGGACGACGGCTTTACCAAGAGATCTACAGTGACAAGATCGTCGTCGCCACCTTTGACGATGTCACCAGGCCCCGAAAGTAAGGTCTTTTATTCTCCAGGTTCGGCCTTACATCTCCCACCCGCCCTTTTCTTCGCTCTTAAATTTTTGTGGACGAAGTCCGCGAGCACATGCTAGTCTTTTAAAATGTAACTGCCCACCTTTTACTATCCATTGCGGCCTCGACCCCGCTTTTCTGAAGTAAACTCCGCAAAAATATGAAGAAGCTGTTGTTCGCGTTCTTTCTACTGTTTGCCGCAGTGTCGGCGAGCCGGGCAACCGTATACGAGGTCAAACCCAACACGGCATTAGACACGATCGCCGGGGTTCCGTGGGCGACACTTCAGCCGGGCGACACCGTTCTAATTTATTGGCGGCCCGCCGCATACAAAGAAAAATGGGTTATCTGCCGGCAGGGCACGGCGCAGGCGCCGATCACGGTGCGAGGCGTGGTGGGACCGAACGGCGAAAGACCTGTCATCGACGGCAACGGCGCCGTCACGCCAACCAACCTTAATTTTTGGAATGAGAGCCGCGGGACGATCAAGGTCGGCGGAGCAAATACGCCGCCAGACACGATGCCGAAATATATCGTGATCGAGAATCTCGAGATCCGCGGCGCTTATCAGGGTTATCAATTCACGGGTTATAACGGACAGTTGCAGACATATGCCAAAAACGCTTCGCCCATCTATGTCGAAAAAGCCGAGAATCTCACCATCAGAAACTGTGTCATAACCGATGGCGGAAACGGGCTATTCATCGCCTCGTCCGATGACGCGCCGTCGCGAAACATTTTGGTCGAGGGAAATTACATTTACGGCAACGGTAATGCGTCGAGCGCATTCGAGCACAATAACTACACAGCGGCGATCGGGATAACATTCCAGTTCAACCGGTTCGGGCCGCTCAGGGCAGGGGCGAGCGGCAACAATCTGAAAGACCGCTCGGCCGGGTTCGTGGCCCGATACAACTGGATCGAGGGCGGTAACCGGAATTTTGATCTGGTCGATGCCGAAGACAGCATTCAAATACGAAATTCGCCTGACTATCACAAAACATTTGTATACGGAAATGTTTTGATCAAGCCTGACGGGGGCAATAATCAGACGACCCATTACGGCGGTGACAGCGGATCGACGGCGGACTATCGCAAAGGTACGCTGTATTTTTACAACAACACGATCGTCTCAACGCGGTCAGGCAATACCGTTATCTTTAGGCTTTCGACGAACGAGGATCATTGCGACGCCCGAAATAATGTTTTTTACACGATAAATCCGGGCACAAGCCTTGCAATGCTGGCCGAATCCGGAGTCTTAAATCTGGCAAACAATTGGTCGAAAACAGGCTGGCGGAACTCGTTCGAGGGGGATTTTGACGGCTCGGTGACCGGTGGCTCGAGTATGTTG
>JBDTMQ010000237.1:0-6617 GCA_039934155.1 Acidobacteriota bacterium
CGTTATCGTCTGACCGCCAAACGTCGGCGTTCTCGATCTTTTCAGGCGGTTTAGCGAAATTGACCTCTTTTGCAATGCCCTTCTTTATCTTCTCAAAGTCTTTGAAAGAGGCGATCACTGCGACGTTATCCGCATCGTCGTCGATGGCAACCGTCTGAATGACCTGACCGGCCGCGCTCAGGAAAATTTCAGGATCGTCGATACCGTACGGCTCAAATAGGCTGCCCGAAAACGCGTTGAGCAGCGAACCGCTTACCTGATCCGTTCGTTTTTGTGCGGTCAGAACAACGCTTCGCCAGGCAATACGCGGATCGGCAAAGTTATAAAGGGTCGTTGTTGCGAATTCTTTCGGCACAAAACGGCTCAGGTCCGGATCGGTATTTCCCGATGGACCAAGCGTTTCGGCGAAGATCTTAAGGGTTTCGGTCTCGAGACCGATCAGATAGCGATCTTCGATACGGCCGTCGGCGGTCGAAGTTGCGGTCCATGCCACGTCCGTCACCGATCCCCGCAATATCTCAGGTATGACACGCGACATAAAGCTTTTTACGTCCGCTTCTTCGCCGGCTTTCATCGCCAGCGTCACGCCGGCGATATTTGCAAGCTGTGCGACACCATCGGTAGATATATAGCCATAACCGATCGAGTCGGATGCGGGCTTGATCTTCTGATTTTTTGCTATGCTCTCTGTCTCACCGCGCTTGACCGAAAGACACTTTTCGATGGCAGTTAGGTCGTTGCCAAAAAAGACAAGACTGCCTTCCAGGTAGGCGTACGCCATTCGTCCGTCGACGGCCTTCCACGCATAGAGCTTGCCATCGTACTTTGGCACGCTTTCCAATTCGACCTCGCCGCCATAGATCTCGTTGACGAATTCGCCCAGCTGATCTTCGGCAAAACTGGCCGTTTGCCAGCTCCAGGCATTCGTTTCAGCTACTGCGACAAAATGGGGCTGGAAATTCAGAACAGAGTCTTCATCCGTCAATGGCTGTTCGCTCGTCTCAAACCCGGTTACTGCAATTGCTACCTTGATCCCGTTAAGGGCGGAAACATTCGGCTTGTTTTTTGCCAGCTCAGCGAACTTCGCGTTCCCTGTTATCGCAGCGATCGTACGCCCCAGATCATTCGTTTCCAGAAAGACAAGCGCATCGCCCGGAACGAGGGTGCGCAGGTCGGCCGGCGGCGATCCGCAGGACAGGAAACCGCAAATAGTCAGAATAACAAGAGCGCCCCATAAAAACCGGCGGCCGTGCTTAGCCGGGCCTCTGTAACGCATCGACGGACAACGGCGGAAAAAGTTCTGTGGTAACATCGTCGAAAATTATGCCAAACAAAATATTTGCGAACGATATTCTGAAGGACAAGGTCGCCTTTGTGACCGGAGGCGGGACCGGAATTACTGGTGGAGTTGCAAGAGCATTCGCAGAACACGGGGCCAGGATCGCGATCACCAGCCGTAAAGAAGAAAACCTAGCCGCGGGGAGATCAGTGATCGAAGGTGTCGGCGGTGAATGCTTCGCCGTTGCGGCCGATGTTCGTGATTATGGCGCGGTCGAGAATGCCATTGCAAGAACGATCGAGCATTTCGGTCGTATCGACATTGTCGTCAACGGTGCGGCCGGAAACTTTCTCGCGGCGGCCGATCAGCTTTCTGCTAACGGATTTGGGACCGTTCTCGACATCGATACCAAGGGCACGTTCAATGTTTGCCGGACCGCATTTGCCGAATTGACGCGTTCCCAGGGACAGGTGCTGAATATCTCGGCGACGCTTCATTATTTGGCGACACCGATGCAGATCCATGTGTCCGCCGCGAAAGCCGGTGTTGATGCGATCACCCGAAATCTTGCCGTCGAATGGGGACGCCACGGCATACGCGTCAACGGCATCGCACCGGGGCCGATCGAGGATACAGAGGGCATGAAAAGGCTTTTGCCCGATGGTCTGCGGGAAAAGCTCGTCCGAAAGATCCCGCTTGGCCGGTTTGGAAGGATCTCGGACATCGAAAGCAGCGCGCTTTTCCTATGTTCAGATGCGGCCGATTTTATAAATGGCGTAACGCTGGTCGTAGACGGTGGGAGCTGGCTTTTGGGAACCAGCCTCGCCTGATCGGTTTTATGGAACGTTAAGAGGTAGTCAGGTCAATTAAGACCGATAATGCCTTTTGGCGGAGCCGAACCGGTGGCGTCTTTGTCGTTCTTTTCATTCAAAACGGCCCGTAAAACCAGCATCTTTGCGAGTACTCGTACCTCAGTTCTATCAAATCGATTGGTCAGGTTTTTGGTCTTTGTAAAATCGGCGTTGGCCAGCGTTATCAGCGTGGCGTCTGCCATCCCCAATTCTCTCGTCAGGCCGCGGATCATCTGACCGCCAAAAGCTCCGACCTGTATCTCGCCATCAACCACCATTTCTTCGGCTACGTCGATAAATTCGCCGACTTTCACAAAGGCGGCGATCGTTTCATTCAGGCGCGAGACCGAGTCGTCCAACTGAGTAAATGCTTTGTCGGGGTCCGTCGAAGCATATCCGGTCGCCAGCATCCACGTTAAAATAAAATCCTGGTAATTCTTAGGTGCCGGATTTACAAGCGCGCTTACGTCTTTCATGATCTCGGCTGCCAGTTCCTTATCGCCTGCTCTTGCGGCCTCGGCCGCAAGCAGCGAAAGCCCGCCGATCTTCTGTTCGCGGCTTCGCGAAGTCATAAGGGTGCGTCGTGCTGCCGCGATAACCTTTGCCCGTTGTTCCTTGTCTGGCATTTGCCCGCTGCCCAGTTTCGCTACATCCGACATCAAACGCTCTTGCTCTTTCGAATTTTCCTGCGCCGCCAGATAATCAGCGGTCGGCACCATGTTCGAATTCGACATTGAGTTTGAATACGCGGAGGTGTAGTCCGAGTTGGTGGCGGTATACATAACGTTCGTAGCGGTATTCGAGCCATAGTTCGCGTACGGAATACCGCTCTGCCCCTCCAGCCGGCGAAACTTTGCCCGGATCTGCGCCGCGCGCGTCGGCGAATATTTTTCGATCGTCTCGACGTAGTTTAGGCCTGACCAGTCTTCGGGGTCGTGGGCCATGATCGCCGACGAAATTGCCTCGACCAGATCGCCGATATCTTGCCGCGATAGCGCCGGTTTTTTGCCGTTTTTGCCCTTCGACGCATCCAGCGTTTCAGAAGCAAATGACAAAAGCGATGTCGAGACATAGAGTTCGCTTTCTTTTGCATCCTGAGCCTTAATCCGGCTAAGAAGTGCCAACGCAAACTCGGCTCCCTTTTCGGGGTCCTTTGCATATATCTTTTTGAGAAAGTCGATATGCTGATACGAAACGTCGCTGCCAAGAGCCTTTTTACCAAACTCAAGAGCTTTCGTTACATTGGTCTCCGCGATCAACGCCGCAAGCTCGAATTCGAAAGAGCTGTCGCTCAGCTCGGTCTGCTCTCGTAGGCCGGCATTTGTCAAAGCGTTTCGGGTGTCGTAAAAGAAGGCAGCTGCAAGCTCAGGGTCGTGCTCGGCGAGGCCGGATGCGATCTGCTGTCTGACCGAGAGCGCCGCGGTGAACCGCCGCATCAGACGGGATCTTTCTGACGGATCGCGCACCAAAAACCCGCCGTCATAACCGTTTTCTTCTTCCTCAGTTCCAAATTCGTTAATCCCGCGATCATACCGATTCAACAATGTGCGAAAATCGTTTATTACGCCGCTGTACAACGATCGAGCCTCTTTTTCGTCCGAATTCCACATCAGGCCGGCCAGTTCCGACGTAAAACTGATCCGGTTTTCCAGCGAGCGCATGTTGTTCGTTTCAGCGAGGGTCTCACGCAAAAAGGCGATCGCCTCTTTTTTCAGTTTGGCCTTGGCTTCGGACTTTGGCGTCGGGTCAGGGATCTGAGAGAGGGCCTGAACGGCACAAATGAGTGCCAACAGTAAAAATAACAATTTCTTCATCGCGGTAACGAACTCCTTGCTGATTGACCTGCTAATTGTAAATGTAATGCATTAAATAGCAAGAGCTTTGTGCGGGCCGTACGGCACAGGGTTCAGGGGCCCCCAACGCCGGAAAAACCCATCCGGTTTGGTAAAATCATTTAAAAGTGCGAAATTGTTCACTTTACAGCTATGCTTCTTGTTATCGACAACTACGATTCGTTCACCTACAACCTCGTCCAGTATCTGGGCGAGCTTAAGGCGGAAATGACGATCGTCCGGAATGATGAGATCTCGGTCGACGACGCCGAGACCAAAATAAAGCCCGAGCGGATATTGATCTCGCCCGGTCCCGGCACGCCCGACAACGCCGGGATCACACTGGGGATCATCGAACGATTTGCCGGCCGGGTGCCTATCCTTGGCGTGTGTCTTGGACATCAGGCGATCGGACAGAGCTTTGGCGGAAAGGTCATACGGGCGCCGCAGCCCGTACACGGAAAAGCGGTCGAGGTGCATCACGACGGACGAACGATCTTTGCCGCCATTGAGAATGGATTTGAGGCGGGCCGGTATCATTCGCTGATCGTCGAACGCGACTCGCTGCCCGACATCCTCGAGATCTCGGCCGAATCACCGGACGGGCTGATCATGGGTATTCGTCACCGCCAGCACAAGATCGAGGGCGTCCAGTTTCATCCCGAATCGATACTGACGGACCACGGCAAAACACTTCTACAAAATTTTCTAGATCTCTAATGACACTGCTTTCGCCATTCGGCTGGATCTATTCGGCGGCCGTGCGGCTGCGAAACCGGCTTTACGACCGCGGATCGATGCGTTCTTTTCCGCTCGGTGCAAAAACGATCAGCATTGGAAATATCACGACCGGCGGAACGGGAAAAACGCCGATCGCGGCGCTCGTCATCGACATCCTGTCACGAAGCGGCGAAAAGGTCTGTGTACTAACGCGAGGTTACGGCAGAAAAACCCCGACCCGGCGTGTCCTGGTGTCTGATCACGAAAAGCTGCTTGCGGATGCAGAGATCGCCGGCGACGAGCCTGTCGAGCTCGCCCGCAGGTTTCTCGGCCGGGCGATCGTCGTTGCTGACGCCGACCGTGTCGCGGCCGGTAAATGGGCGTTAGACAAATTTGGGGTGACGGCATTTGTGCTTGATGACGGTTTTCAGCATCGAAAGGCCCGGCGCGACCTCGACATTGTGTGCATTAACGCCGTCGATCCTTTCGGAGGGGGCAAACTGCTGCCGGCGGGCCGTCTGCGCGAGCGGCTTTCGGCACTTGCGAGAGCCGACGCTTTTGTAATTACGCGGTCTGATCTGGCCGATACCGGCAAAATTATTAATATCCTGAAACGGTCAAATGCCAATGCGGCGATCTTTCATGCTTCCACCCGTCTAAAAAACATTCTAACGATCGACGATTTCCGGCTTGACCCGCTGAAGACCGGCGTCGTAGCTGTTGAACGCCCGTTTGTGTTCTGCGGTCTCGGTCAACCCGACAGCTTTCGGTCAAATTTGACGGCCTGGGGGATCGAAATTGCCGGCATCAGAACCTTTCGGGATCATCACGTCTATTCGAACGCGGACATTCGGTCGATCGAATCCACAGCCCGAATTGCCGGCGCCGGATGTCTGTTGACGACTGCCAAGGATGCTGTAAAGCTCAACGACCTCGACATTCAGATGGATTGTTTTGTGGTGTTGGCCGAGGCGGCGGTTACAGAAGAACGCGAGTTTGAAGATCTCGTCATCGGAGCCGTTCATTCAAAAGAGACAGAACACTAGAGGTCGATACCCGATAACTGCCTACCCTGCCGGCTGCTCCTTTGCATTCTCCTGCTCGATCTGTGCCGCTATTTTTGCTTCCTTAGGCTCAAGCAAGCCAGTAAAAAGACCACGGCTGTCGGTGTGATCTAAAACGTGTTTGTAGATCACGGTCAACAGGGCAACGATCGGGATCGCCACGAACACACCCGGAATGCCCGCCACTTGCTCGCCCGCGAGCACCGACAAGATCACGGCAAGAGGATGCAGGTGAATCCCCTCGCGAACGATCCGCGGGTAAAAAATATAGTCCTGCGCCAGTCGAAGCAGCCCTAAAAAGATAACGGTCAGTAGCGCCAGCCAGCTGGATTGAAAACCGGAAACGGTCGTAGCGAGTACGGCCAGCGTCAAAGGTCCGATCAACGGGATCAATTCCAAAAAGCCCGCCAAGATACCGAGGATCAGGGCATAATCGTTTCCGATCAAATAAAAGCCCACCGTGCACGTCAGCCCGATCAAGACACAGGACAACAATTGGGCCCTCGTATAAGCCTTTAGGGTGTCATTGACGTCTCCCATCAATGAGTCCACACGAGTCCGCCAGTCACCCGCCGGGATCATCCGTAAAAGTGTGACCTTAAATAGATGAGCGTCTTTCAAAAAGAAAAACGAAAGGATCGGGACCAAGATCAGCCATGGCAGCATTGTCAGCGCATAAATGGCGCTGAGGCCGAGAAGAGTCGTAACGAATGTACCCGCGGTTTCGAGAAAAGAATTGATACGGTCGTTTATCTGGACCTGAACACTATCCGAGACACGCAGCCGGTCAAGGCGGCGGTTAAAATCGCTAAGCGCCGATTGCACCGAGGTGGTATATGCCGGGACGTTACTCGCAAACGTCCGCGCCTGT
>JBDTMQ010000238.1:0-2600 GCA_039934155.1 Acidobacteriota bacterium
GTATTCGCGAAACAAGGGATTCAGGCTTTCGACCGCGTATTTTAAGACGCTGGGAAGGTCGGCCGATGTAACATTCCGCGGCGAGCTGTACGCAAGCCGTGGGTTCGGTTACGGTTTGGATCTTCGGACGAGGGCTAACTCGCGCTCATTTTTTAACCTCGGCTTTTATGCTGTCAAGGACCGCGTGATCGGGCATCGGGAAGATGCCGAACATCCGAATCAGGGCGGCTCGATCGTTTATGCCGAGGGCGTGCATTATTTCCCCAATGGTTTTACCGCGGCGGTGGACGTGCGCTTGACATCAAATCTCGCTTTTCGGCAGGTCTTTTCCGACGGCGTACAGCAGATCATTTCACCGATCGAAGTTTCACAGGCCTTTGTAAACAAAAGCTGGAACAATTACACATTGAATTTGCTCGCCCGGTCGCAGGTCATTTCGATCCCGAATGTCCGTGTAAAAACACGAAATCTTCCGAGTATCAACTTCGAAAAACGCCCGTCGGCCCTCTCGTTCCTTAAACCAGTTTACTTTTCTTTCAAAACAAGTCTGGAAGGTATTTCGCGGCGTGAAGAGGTCGATGACCTTAACCTTTATCATCAGCAGACGGGCGGCGATCCGGTCGTTTCGCCGGTGATCGGTCAGCGTTTTGACATATATCCCGAGATCACGCTTCCGATAAATTCCAAGTATTTCAATCTCACTGCGTCGGGCGCGATGCGGGTCACGTATTATTCGAATTCGTTCAATGATATGCGTCAGGTCGTCGGCCGTGACGTCATACGCAAATATGGTGAATTCCAGCTAGATCTTCGGCCCGTCGCACTGGCAAAGAATTACTACGGCAAATCTGATACGTTCCGGTTCCGGCACGTCATCGAACCGTTTGCCAGCTATCGGTATGTCAAGGGTGTCGATAATTTTAATAAGATAATAAGGTTTGACTACCTTGATGCGATAACGGATACGAACGAGATCGAATTCGGCGTAACCAACCGCATTTTTATCCGGCGATATGCCGAAGCGGTAACGGGCGACGCTCGCGAACGGCTGGCAGCTGAGGCGCGGCAGGCGGATGATAAACCTAACGGGAGCAAGCCGCTGTCTGTTCAGCCATACGAGATATTCAGTCTGACTGTCAGAGGGAAGTACTTCTTCGACAAGACTTTCGGCGGTGCCCTGATACCAGGTCGGCGAAATCAGATCGAGCCGATCACAGCGATGACATTTTACACGTTCGGCGGCGTTCCGCGGCGGTTTTCGCCCCTCAATATCGATCTTACCTACAGGCCGCAAAAGACGGTGTTTGTTAGTACGCGAATGGACGTGGGCGTTCAGGGCGACGCAGTGAGAGCCGTTTCGGCAACGATCGGGTACGAAAAGCCGCTCTTTAAATTCTTTCAGACTTTTTATTATACCCGCGCGGTCGATCTTATCCCCTCGCTTGCTGCTACTTTGCCGCCTGACGAGAACAGTGATCCGAACGCGCTGGTGAAAGAACCCGGAACGCTTCGCGGATCGCAATGGAGTCCATCCGTATTCCTGGGCAACCGCGACAGCGGGCTTTACGGCGGAACTTCGTTTTTCTTCGATTTCGAAAATCGGCGTGCGGCAAGGTTATCGCCTGTCATTTCTTCTCTGTATACGCTCGGTTACGCGTATGACTGCTGCTCGATGGCGCTGCAGTATTACACATTCAACGTCGGCGTGAGGAACGAGAACCGCTTCGTTTTCAGTTTTCGGCTGAATGGCATTGGTTCCTTCGGCACAGAACAGTTCGGACAGGGTTTGCAATAGGATCGCTCACCGGCTTTTTTGATACAGGTCAAGAGCAAAAGAATTGTAATATTCGACGGGTGCGAGATCGTCGGTGAGCACCGGCACATCGAGAGGAATTTCGGAGCGATATGCTGTCTGCAGAAGTGCTGCTATTTCCGGATCACCGGACGCATTCGATGAACACTCAGTTTTACAGGCGATCAATATTATATTCTGAAGCTCATCGTCGCGATATTCCGGCCGCACCTTAAAGACCCTGACGTCGGCGAAAACCTCAATAAATGTCTTCAATTCGGCCCGCAGAAATAGGCTGCCGCTGCCCGAGATGGCCGATCCGAGATTTAATATGACAATGCCGCCAGGCTTGAGGGCCCGGTCTATTTGGCGCACGGCCTCAACCGTTGTCAGTTGGTAAGGCACGGAGAAAAGCGACCCGAACGCGTCCATCAGGACCGCGTCGTAAATGCCGGCTTCTGTTTGGTTAAGAAAAACGCGGCCGTCCGTGTGGATGACACGCATACGCGGATCGTCTTTCAGTCGAAAGTGGCCGCGGGCGATCTGTGTCATCCCCGGATCTATCTCGACGACGTCAATGGATGAATTTGGATAAGTGCGGAGGTATTCGCGCGGAAATGTATAGCCGGCGCCGCCGATCATCAGCGTCTTTTGAAATCCGGGCCTGAAATGGCGAAGCAGGTGATAATAATGGTTGTAGCGAAAGACGATGTCGTCGCTGTCCAGAAAGATCGCTGACTGAACAAAGTACGGGTCGACCGTTATAACGCGGATCGGACGGGCGGTCGTGGGATCTTTGCTCTGAAAT
>JBDTMQ010000239.1:0-3241 GCA_039934155.1 Acidobacteriota bacterium
TGCGGCGGTCACGCCCGGCGTCGCGTCATCGTCGATTTACCAGTTCGGTTTTCAGCGATTCGATCCGGCCAACTTCACCGGTTTCGGGCCCATCCTACCGTTCACGCTGCATGTCGGAAAAGACTTCCAATATCCTTACGCATTTCAGGGCAATTTGGGCTTTGAACAGATGATCGGCAAGGATATGTCGGTATCGGCCAACTACATAACAGTAAACGCGCGTCATCTTGCTCACCCGCAGGACGTGAATACGGTCAATACGCAGGCGCTTATCGATAATTTCCGCGGGTTTACGGCGAATAATCCCCAGGCGTGCCCGGTAAACGGCGTTCCCGGCCCGTGCGGACCGTCCGGACGCGCTCCGGCGAATCTGACCGAGGCAGCTTTCTTTTACTCGACCGTACCGTCAGGTACTCCGCTTTACACGATCGTTGTACCGGGATTTATCTCGATCAACAATACGACCGGACAAAAGATAGTTAATCCGATCGCAGCAGATTATTTCAGAAAGCTCGGACCAAATTATTTCTTTGTCCAGGCGCTTACCGGATTGAATAAGACCGCGTTCGACGCACTTTTAGCCGGCAGCCTCCGCTCGCCCGGCCCGATCAATCCTTATTCGGATGTAAACGCCCAGCTGTCTGACGGTAATTCGTCTTACAACGCCTTGAATCTCGAACTTAAAAAGCGTTTTTCGACAAACGTCCAGTTTTATGCGACCTATACCTGGTCGCATTCAATTGACGATTCGTCCGACCTTCAAACGCTGCTCAAGCCGCAGGACAACACCAACTTCAGAGCAGAACGGGCCGATTCGCTATTCGATCAGCGTCACCGATTCGTCTTTAGCGGCGTCTTCGGCGCACCTGACAGTTGGCGGACAGGAAGCGGATTCCAGAAATTCGTGCATGGTTTCTCGTTCTCACCCATCGTTGAATACGGCTCGGGGCGTCCGTTCAATATTCTGGCTGTCGGCGATGCGAACGGTGATTTTCAGAGCACTAACGAGCGACCCAGCGTTCGGGCCGACGGCTCTCTCTGCCAAACCGCGGTCGACGCCGATTGTTTGACCGGCATCTTTCCAGCAAATGGCAATCTGGGCCGAAATATGGGCCTAACGCACAATTACTTCTCGGTTGATGCACGCGTAACAAAACGACTTCGGTTCGGTGAACGAGTGAGTCTCGATCTGATCGCCGAAGGGTTCAATCTCTTTAATCGGTTCAACGAAGCAGCGGCAAACCCGTTCTATACGGTCGTCAATGCGTTTGGCGAACGCAGCAGCGGCGGTAAGTACTACAGTCAGCCGACAGCTTCTTTCGATCCGCGGCAGTTCCAGTTTGGTTTCAAGTTGAATTTCTAAAACTGTTTCTGACCATTTACTTGGAAGCCGGGCGGCCGATCGCCCGGCCATTCTATGCGTATGCTTTTGCGACTCGCGTTGCTGCAATTACAATCAATGTATGGCGGTATCGTCCGAAAGGATCAAAAACCACGCGGCGGCGATCGGATTCGACAAAGTCGGGATAGTTCGGGCAGATGTGCTTTTTGCGGAAAGAGGTCGGCTGAATCAATGGCTCGAACGCGGATTCCATGCTGAAATGGGATGGATGGCACGCGATCCCGAAAAGCGTACTGATCCGTGTCTGATCTTCCCTGAGGCCCGCTCGGTCGTCGTAACGGCCCTCAACTACTACTCGCCTCAACCACATCCGGACGACACTAGCCGAGGCAAGATCTCACGCTATGCCTGGGGTGACGATTATCATGATGTGATGAAAGAAAAGCTGTACGAGCTTTTCGAACAGATCAAGATCGACGAACCCGGCTGTGCTGGGAAAGTATGCGTCGACACGGCGCCCGCGATGGACAAGGTGTGGGCGGTGAAGGCCGGTATTGGGTGGATGGGAAAGCATTCGAATGTGATAACAAAGGACTTCGGCTCATGGTTCTTTATCGGCGAAATATTTCTCGATATTGAACTGGAATACGACGTTCCTGAGCTTGAGGAACACTGCGGTACATGTCGGGCATGTCTCGACGCGTGTCCGACCAAAGCGATCGTCGAACCGTACGTCGTCGATTCTGCGAAATGCATTTCCTACGGTACCATCGAGCTTCGAGCCGAAGAACTTCCCGCGGCCATTGGGGAAAATCTAAACGGCTGGCTCTATGGCTGTGATATCTGTCAGGATGTCTGCCCGTGGAACCGTTTTGAAAAGCCGTCGACGGAAGAAAGGTTTGAGCCGCGAGCCGGCGAAACCTCACTTTCGTTAGAGAGCCTTCTCGACTTTACCCCTGAGCAATATGCCGAGCGTTTTCGACGGTCCGCCATAAAGCGGGCAAAACTTCCGGGTTTGAAACGAAACGCCCTCGCGCTAAAACGGACGCCGAAACAATAATTCCGGTTAAAAGTATTTCGCACCGATATTGTATTATTCAAAGTTATGGATCTGCGTGACGCACATGGCCGGGGCATCAAAGATCTGCGCATCTCGCTGACCGACCGGTGCAATTTTCGCTGCTTTTATTGCCTTCCGAATGGCGAGCCGCCACTTGCACGCAAGAACACAATACTTACTTTCGAAGAGATATTTCGTATCGCCAAGATATTTGTTTCACTTGGAATTGAAAAGATAAGGCTGACCGGGGGTGAGCCGTTGATCCGTCGGGATGTCCCGCTTTTGGTCGAAAAGCTCGCGACACTAAAACCGCAATTAAAAGATGTAGCCCTGACAACCAACGGCACTGAATTACGGCGTCATGCCGGTGATCTAAGAACCGCCGGCCTCGACCGCGTCACGATCAGCCTCGACAGTCTTCGTCGCGACCGGTTCAGAGAGATCACAGGCGTAGACGCGTTGGATGCTGTTTTGGATTCGATCAGATGTGCAAAAGAGATCGGATTTGATCCGGTAAAGATAAATGCAGTTATCGTACGCGGCCGAAACGATGACGAACTGGTCGACTTTGCCCGGTTTGCTCGCGAACAGAATGTGGCGATGCGCTTCATCGAATTCATGCCGCTCGATTCGGGCCACGGATGGAGCCGCGATCTGATGGTTTCAGGAAACGAGATCAGGGAAACGATAGGTCAAGCTTTTCCTCTTCGTCTTAAGGAAACTATCCGCGGAAGCGGGACGGCCTGGAAATACGGGTTTGAGGACGGCGCTCCGGGCGAGATCGGAATAATAGCCCCTGTGACCGAAATGTTCTGCGGACAATGTTCGCGCATACGCCT
>JBDTMQ010000240.1:0-3494 GCA_039934155.1 Acidobacteriota bacterium
CTGTATTTGCCGTGTGGAAATTGTCGATTCCCTGGTCAATGTGGCTGAGCGACAAACTCGGCGCCCAGATCGATTTTTCGACCGCGACCAAGGGCCTGGCCATTCCTGATATCTTTGCGGCATGGGGCAAACACCACAATCCGTTCGTCGACGCCGGTTTAGGCGGATGGGCCGATATCCTGGCCCTGCTGCCCTTTGCCATTTTGGCCATCGTACTTTATATGGTCGGCCGCGAGCTCTTGTTAAAAGGCCGCAAGGATATACCCTAGCGCGAATATTTTCGTTTACGTTTACGGAAAGACACGCTATACTGCCCTAGCGTGTCTTTTCTCTTTTCCCGGGCACGCTCCATTTCTCTACGTCACTTTTTCGTTTTAACAATCGGTCACAAAATCAAAAGGAAAGTGTAATGCGTCTTAGGTTTCGGACAATTGCCCTACTCGTACCAGCGGCGATATTTCTTGTATTTCTAACCGGCGGCT
The DNA here is from genome assembly GCA_039934155.1 of Acidobacteriota bacterium. Classification (GTDB taxonomy): domain Bacteria; phylum Acidobacteriota; class Blastocatellia; order Pyrinomonadales; family Pyrinomonadaceae; genus OLB17. The sequence continues at coordinate 483 of JBDTMQ010000240.1, forward strand.
GCACGGGAGCGTCAACCAAAGCAGCGGTCGGGCCCGGGGCGATCGAGCCGCCGGCCGAGAAGGCGCCCAAGTATGCCGCGATCGAGATCGCCCCGAACTCGCCTGCCGAGACCGTAAAGGTCTTTTATCAAAAGATGCGTGAGGGGAAATTTCGCGAGGCTCTCTTTCTGACCAATCTTAGGCCGGCGATCGAGGGGCTGACCGAAAGCGAACTAAAAGAATTCCAGGTCGATTTTGATTCGATCGCAAAACATATTCCCGCCGAAGTTCAGATAAACGGCGAGATCGTTTCGGCAAACCGGGCGACGGTCACCGCCAGGCTGCCGGGCGAAGACCTGGATAAATACGAAGTACAGCAAATTCGGCTTCGAAAGGAAGGTGATTATTGGATCATTCTTACCGTCGATGAGGCGGCCGAAAAGGTGATAAAGGAACAGGGCCGCAATTATTTTTACTCGCTTCGGATCAAGTCTCACGAAGACGATGCAAAGGAAATGCTCGACCGCGTCGCAAAGGCCCAGATGGCGTATGCCGCACAAAACGGCGGCATTTATGCCGGAATGGAAGTGCTGATCAGTGCCGAGCTGCTTCCAGGCGATATTCGTTCGAACGCATCGACCGGTTATGATTATGTGATCACTGTTGCGGCCGATAAAAAGAGCTATGCAGCGACAGCGACACCTGCCGTTTACGGTAAGACCGGACGCCGCAGCTTTTCAGTCGAACTAAGCACCTCCGGAATGCCGCACCTCACAAGCCGTGACGCGGGCGAGAAAACCAAATGACTGGAAAATAAAGCTTATTGAGAATTTAATTTTATACGGGCCGAACCTCATTGGACCGGAATACTCACCCGAACTACTTCAGAATCAAGGTGACAATAATGATCAGAGAACTGGTTACGCGATTTAACCGAACTATCACTGAACGCCGTGCATCCGTCCGCCGCAAATTCAACGTTCCATTAAAGGTCTGCTTTGCTCCGGCAGACAATCCAATGAAGATCAAGGCACCTTGCGATGATTCTTTTCTCAGCGGCGAAACTATCGATATGAGCGAGACAGGGATCGGATTTATGGTCTCGTCGATACGCATCAAAGAGAAATATCTGGTCGGTCAGGAGCGCATACTGAATATTGAGCTCGACCTGGCTGGGAAACGCGTGATAATGCGGGTTCTCGGCAAGCGATATGAACGCGTCGGGATACATCTATCGGCCGAAAAATACCTGATCGGTGCCCTGATAACCGAGATGAGCGATGACGACCGGGCCGCATACGAGCATTTCCTCAACAACGGTAAAAAACTGATGCAGAGTTATTCGCGAGCCCTCGAGCTTGAGGCCTGAATCGAATGAAAAGCTTTAATTCGAACCGCGGTTGGCCAGAGAGGCCGGCCGCTTTTTGTTTTTGCCGCGGCAATCGGTTAGGTTTTAAGAATGAAAGAAACAGTCGGGATCGGGATCATCGGAACAGGATTTGCGAAAACGGTACAGATACCGTCGTTCTTGGCGGCTGGCCACGCCGGCGTCGTTTCGATCGCCAGCGGATCGATCGAGAATGCCGAGTCGGCCGCCCGGCAATTTTCGATCGGCCATTTTACAGACGACTGGCGAGAGACCGTCCAAAACGACGCTGTCGATCTCGTATGTATAACGACGCCGCCCGACCTTCATAAAGATATGACACTTTTGGCGCTCGAGCACGGCAAGCACGTGTTGTGCGAAAAGCCGATGGCGTTAAACGTTGCCGAGGCCGAAGAGATGACCTCCGCTGCAAAGGCGGCCGGCGTGCTCGTACTGATCGATCACGAATTGCGGTTTCAGCCGGGCCGGCAACTTGCGTTTCACATGATCCGCGATGGCGTGATCGGACGTATCCGCCACGCACGCTATACGTTCGAAGCATCCCACCGCGGCGATCCGGCGGTCGCCTGGAACTGGTGGTCGGATGCCGACAGAGGCGGCGGCGCACTCGGCGCCATAAATTCACACATCATCGATTCATTTAACTGGTTTCTCGGGTCTGAGATCAATGAAGTTTACTGCCAGCTACAGACAAATATAAAGGAACGGCCCGATCCTGACGGACGGCTTCGTCCTGTGTCGAGCGATGATCAGGCAAATATGCTTCTGCGATTTGCCGATGGCGAGACGACGTCAGATGCCACAGGCCTGGTCTCGGTTTCGATGACGGACGGCACTGGCTACAAGAACAGGATCGAGTTTTTTGGTGATAAAGGCGCAATGCAGATCGACTACCGCGGCGCGATCAAAATATCAGAGCGCGGCGAGACCGAATGGACGGATGTCGACACCGACCTCGGCGAACCCCTTGAAGGCGTGGGTGACACTGGATTCTCGCGTGGATTTTTGCAGTTTGCGTCAAGAATTATCGAAGCCATCAGATCGGGCGCCGGGTCGGTCGAAATGGCAGCGACATTCGATGACGGCTTGAAAGTTCAGCGAGTTTTGGACGCGGCCCGCAGGTCGAATGAAGGCGGCTGCGCCGTGTCGCTCTAAAGATCTTTCAGAACGAAAAACCGACGTTGAACGACATGCTTCGGCCGGCAAAATTATACTGCTGCATGCCGTTAATGATATAAACTCCGCCGTCCGAAAATCCCGACAATGTCTTCAAAAAATTCGGCGACGACATATTCCCGACGGGATTTCCTTTATTCACTATATTCAATAAATTGCTGATCCTGACGCCGAAGTTGAGAGACTGTTTAGCCGGCTTTTTGTTCGCACGGTCCTCGTTAAAACCGATACTTTTTGAGATCGAAGCATTAAAAGAAAACGAGCTTGGGCCGCGTCCGAGATTACGCGGTATCAGATTATCACCGGGTGACGGATCGGGATCGAGCAAGCCGTAAGGCGTCGAGATCACGCCCGGCTTATTCGGATCGGATGCGTATGCCGGTCGTTCGCTGTAATATCCGTCGCCGTTCGTGTCACGTCCCGTAATGATATTGAACCGAGTGCCCGTGCTGATCGAGAAATCCCCCCCG
>JBDTMQ010000241.1:0-1752 GCA_039934155.1 Acidobacteriota bacterium
GCGGGCTGTTTCTCTTCGGATCCGGAAAAGTCGAGGCTCTCGGGGGAGGATTTCTTCCTCTCGCCGGACCGGGTCTATGCGACCTACCAGGAAATGGCGGAGAAGGAGGCGCAACGGGCGGACAAGATCGATTTTGTCTCCATCGTGGTGCAAAACCACCTGCACTTCCCGGTGGCGAAGGCCTTTCTCGAGGCGGGCTTCCACGTGATATGCGACAAACCGCTCACCCATGACTACGAGCTGGCGCTGGAACTACGCGAGATCGTGCGCAAGAGCGGCCAGATCTTCGTCCTGACACACAATTACACGGGCTACCCGATGGTCAAGGAGGCCCGTCGCATGGTGAAGGACGGTGAACTGGGCCGCATTCTCAAGATCGTTGCGGAGTATCCGCAGGGCTACGCGGTGGGCGATGTCGAGGGCGATGGACAGGGCAAGATCAACAACTGGCGCTCGGACCCGAAGATCGCGTTGCTGTGGTCGAATTTTACAGCAAAGTAAATCTGCTCAACGATTTTACATCCAACCGCAGCACGGCTTTTCATTCGATCACGGTCGCCAACGGCAGCGGCGACACCGACCTTTATAAGGGCTTGCTCTTTGCACTGAAAAAGCTCGCGGGTGAAGGCAACCGGCGAAAGGCGATCGTAGTATTGACCGACGGCGTTGACACGGATGCACGCGACGACGATCGCAAGGCCCTCGCGTCGCTGCCGGACGATCAGATAATGTCTGCGATAGTTCCCGACAAGAACGACGCCTTGAATCGCATTCTAAATCAGGCTGACGTGCACGGGGTTACGATCTATCCACTGGCTCTGCCGACCGGTGACCCGGCCCGGCTCGCCGATCCGACATCGCGCCAGATCGCGATGTTCAGAGCGGCCCGCGAACGCCTGAAGATCGTTGCAGACCGCACCGGCGGTACGCTCAATACGATCAACCGGCTGGAGGAAATGGGGACGCTTTATGCAAAGGTCGCCGCCGATCTCAGAACGCTTTATACGGTCGAATATCAACCGTCGAATGACAAAAAAGACGGCACGTGGCGGGCGATCCGTGTCGAGGTTGCAGATCCAGCCCTCGTTCCGCGTTCCCGTCAGGGCTATTTTGCACGCTGATGCCGGCGTCAAAGAGACAGCAATGCTTGACACGCGCCTAGCCGCTTTGTAGTCTATATATTCGATTTTGAGCACCCGTAGCTCAGCTGGATAGAGTACTTGACTACGAATCAAGGGGTCGCATGTTCGAATCATGCCGGGTGTACCATTTCTACCTCCTGCCTTGGTGTTAAAAGGCGGCAAATCATCGAATCTCTTTACCGCCCGCGAAATTAAACCCGCGGGTTTTTTGTTCAGGTTCTTACCGTTGCCGTCACGCCCAGTCGCTTTGTCGCCGCAGATTCTTTCCTGTCCGTTCGTTGATCGAGTCGCTGCCGCGGCCCTTTTGATTCGATTTTGTTTCACTGTGAACCGGTCGCGAACGCCGACCTGTCAACTTTCGCCCGATAAAATATAACTTTTGCGTCAGGCGATCGGTGTTTTGTTTCACCGCACACAAAAAAAGCTGCTGCATTGAAACATGCCGTGGATCGATCGAAGTTGGTGATATCAGAGGGCACTGACCTCGGGAACGCACGCGGCGCCGGATCGATCTTCTCACCAAGTTCTTTGCGTGTTCAATCGTAAATGTTGAGCTTGGAGTGGAAAGCTGGGGTGCGCAGCGGCGGCGGCCGGCCGTGATTTTTCCGAA
>JBDTMQ010000242.1:0-3868 GCA_039934155.1 Acidobacteriota bacterium
GGCGTTTGCCCGCAGGCGATCGAAATGATCAGCAAGAAAAATGTAACGGCTCCGATCTTAAATGACTGCATGTCGCGGCACCTCTGATATTTGATTCGGCTCGGCCAAAAGTTTAACTTAGAAACATCACGTGAGCAATTCAGGTTGTGTTATGCAAAAAGATCTGTTGGTCGACGGCACATGGAAATCCTCGTCAGAATCGATCGAGGTATTTGACCCGTTCAAAGGTAAAAAGATCGCCGATGTTGCGTCTGCCGGTCGCGAAGAGGTTGAAACTGTGATCGCCGCCGGAAATTCTGCAGCGTCTGAAATGCGCCGGCTGAGTCGGATGGAGATCGCCGACGGACTTCGCCGGATGGCTCTCGGTATCGAGACCCGGAAGGACGAATTCACCCAAACTATCATCGCCGAATCGGCCAAACCGCTCATCTATGCACGCGGCGAGGTCGAACGCGCGATAGCCACTTTTAGCGTCGCTGCCGGCGAGGCCGGACGATTTTGCGGCGAGGTTGTTCCGGTCGATACACAACCGGCGGGAAAAGGTAAACGCGCGTGGACGCGTCGGGTGCCCAGAGGGTTGATCTATGGGCTGACGCCGTTCAATTTTCCGCTGAATCTGGTTGCGCATAAGGTCGCTCCGGCGCTGGCGGCGGGGAATTCGATCATAATTAAACCAAGCCCGCGAACGCCGTTGACCGCATTGTTGCTGGGCGAAGTATTTCTGGAAAGCGGCCTGCCGAAAGGCGCTTTTCAGGTCGTCCCGATGGACGTAAAATATCTCGATGCTGTTTACGATGATGACTGCATTTCGATGATCTCTTTTACGGGCAGCGCGCCGGTCGGATGGGAAATAAAACAGCGCGCCGGCAAAAAAGTGGTCGCGCTTGAATTGGGCGGCAACGCGCCCGTGATCGTTGACAGGACCGCCGACCATGATATATCCATCGATTGCAATATAACAGGCGCTTTCGCATATTCCGGCCAGGTGTGCATATCAGTGCAGAGGATCTATATACATTCGGGGATCTTTGCCGATTGGACGGAACAATTTGTAAAGAAAGCTTCAGAGATCAAGGTCGGCGAACCATCGCACGAATCGACACGGCTATCGGTCATGATCGATGAGAAGGCGGCAGCACGTATCGAAAAATGGGTTAATGAGGCGATCGATAACGGCGCCCGAGCGTTGTGCGGTGGATCGCGTAACGGTTCGACATACGATGCGACCGTTCTGACCGACACAGACCCAGAGATGCGCGTTGTTGCCGAAGAGGCGTTCGCACCGGTCGTGGTTGTCGAGAAATTCGACGATTTCCGTGATGCGGTGGCGATGGCCAATAATAGTAAGTACGGGCTGCAGGCGGGTGTTTTCAGTAATGATCTGGGGAATGTTGGATATGCCGTCGAGAATATGGAATACGGCGGGTTGATCATAAATGATGTTCCTACATTCCGAGTCGACAACATGCCGTACGGCGGCATAAAAGATTCTGGATTTGGCCGTGAGGGCGTTAGATATGCGATGGAAGTGATGAGCGAGATCAGGCTCATAGTTCAGTGAAAACCGACCCTTTAAATATCTTGACTATTAGCGCGATCCGACAAGATGTTCTATCTTCGCTTCGTCGGTAATTCTTCAAAATGAAAAAACAAAATATTTATGCGTTAGTCGCTACAGCCTTTCTCGTGCTTCCGATCTTTCTCACGGGCCAAACCAGCAGCGTCAGGACCAGCGGCCTGAAGTCTACAGTCACGGTGACACGCGATGCCCGGTCGATCCCGTACATCGGTGCCGTAAACGAATCGGACCTCTATTTCGCACAAGGGTATGTCACAGCAAGCGACCGGCTTTGGCAGATGGACCTGATGCGACGCGTAGCCCGCGGCGAAACGGCTGAGATATTCGGCCGGGCGACGATCGAAGAAGACAAACGCTGGCGGCGATTTGGATTTGCACAGATCGCGCAAGAGAGCCTGCAATATCTGAGGCCCGAGCTTCGCGCCGCTCTTGACAGCTATGCTGCCGGCGTCAACGCGTATATCGCGACCCTCGACGAAAAGTCTTTGCCGGCCGAATTTCGTATCCTGCAATTTAAGCCCCGAAGCTGGGTGCCGGCGGACACCATCGTGATCGGAAAGATCCTGGCCGATGCACTCAGTACGACCTGGCGCAACGACCTTTTGCGTGCGACGCTCAGATCGGTCAAGCCGGAAAAGCTGGCCGAGCTCGAAGATCAAGTTACGAAATACGACGTCGTTCTGTTTGGAAGCGATAAGCGGGCCGCCGCGGCAAACTGGAACCCGAAAACGGCTGTTCCCACCGACGCGCTTTTGGCAGCGAGCGTGACCGACAGTTCGCTGAGAAAGAGCTCGCTTGAACGCGTGGGATTTTATGCGGAGGATCTGGCGGCGAGCAACAATTGGGTTATCGCCGGAAAGCGTACAGCTGACGGCAAAGCAATGTTGGCCAACGACCCTCATTTACAGCCTACGGCACCGGGCATCTGGTATCTGACGCATCTGACCTCGCCGGCGGGTCGCGTTTCGGGTGTAACTATACCGGGCGTGCCGGGCATCATCCTGGGCCATAACGAGTGGATCGCCTGGGGCGCGACGAACGTCGGTCCTGACGTCCAGGACCTTTACGTTGAAAACTTCGACGAGGACGGGAAGTATTTGACGGTTGATGGCAAGCTGTCGCCGATCACCCGAAAAGAATCGATAAAGTTTCGCCCTGATCCGTTAAAGACCGACCTCGAGTCTGTGGATCTCGACGTCATTGAGACAAAACACGGCGTGGTCGTTACTGAGGACGCCGGGAAAAAGTACGCATTGAACTGGACCGCCCGCAACCCGAAAAATCACGAATTCGAAGCTTTTTATTTCCTTAATCGCGCCCGAAACTGGAGCGACTTTCAGAACGCGCTAATGTCCTATGGCGGGGCAACTCAAAACTTTGTGTACGCAGACGTAAAAGGAAATATCGGCTGGTATGCGGCAGGACGAATACCGATCCGTCGAAAGGGCGACGGCGGTCTGCCGTATGACGGATCAACGAACGATGGCGACTGGACCGAATCTATTCCGTTTGCCGATCTGCCGCATTTGTACAATCCCGACGCCGGGTTTATCGTAACAGCCAACCAACGGATCGTCGGCACCGATTATAAATACCCTCAAATGTCGCGGGATGCGGCCGCGCCGTGGCGGGCACGACGAATCTACGACCTGTTAAAGGCGAATCAAAAGGTGACGATGGACGACGTCGCGGCTATTCAGCTCGATGTTTACAACATTCCACTCGCAAATCTGGCAAGGGCTCTGGTCGATTCGAAACACGAAGACCTAGCGGTCTATACTTTGATTCGGGAGTGGGACGGCAGGATGGATCCGGATTCGGCAGCGGCAACAGTGGTCAATGAAACGCGTTTGTGTCTTGCTAACAAGATAGCCGAGGAAACGAAACCCGTGCCGGCTTTCTTGATCCGTGAGCGAGTACTCGATCAAGCGGTGACGGCGCGTTCGAAATTGTGGCTGCCGAAGGTATTCGCGAACTACGACGTATTTTTCGAGTCGTGCCTTAAAGATGCGTCACAAGGCATGACGGCAAAATTCGGCGGCGATCCTAAAGGCTGGAAATGGGGAAACACGTTTAAGGCTCGGTTTCCGCATCCGCTGGTCACTGTTCCGTTTATTGGCGCGCAGTTCGCAACACCGGCAGAGCCGATCGCGGGCAGCGGACAAACGCCAAATGTCGGCTCGAACGTTTCTATGCGGCATATTGCCAGTCCCGGCAACTGGGATTTGACACGGCATGTCATTCCGCTCGGCGAAAGCGGCGACCCGAGATCCCCATTTTATAAAGATC
>JBDTMQ010000243.1:0-5139 GCA_039934155.1 Acidobacteriota bacterium
AGTTACGTACATTGAATTCGCCGATCAGGTTAGTTTCAAATTCGCCCCAACTGTGACCTTCCTTAAAGACGGTGAATCTTGTCTTATCACCCGAAAAATCCAGATAGCGGGCCTGCCACTTTGCATCATCGCCCAAACCGAATGTCTCCACCGTTGAATAAAGCCGGTCTGACATTTCCTCCAGCACTTCGACAACGACCGGCGAATCGACACCGGCAATGATCCGCCCGTTGGCGGGAACGAGGTTCATCAAACGGGAAAATTCAAATTTGATCGCATCCAGGTCGCGATAAATATCGGCATGGTCGAATTCGATATTATTTACGATCGCGATCTCAGGCAGGTAATGCATGAATTTCGGCTTTTTATCGAAATAGGCCGTGTCATACTCGTCGCCTTCGATCACAAAATGGTCGCTGTCGGTGACCCGAAAACTCGCGCCAAAATTTTGCACCACTCCGCCGACCAGAAACGAGGGCTCCAGCCCGCCGCACTCACAGATCCACGCGGCAATGCTGGTCGTCGTCGTCTTTCCATGGGTTCCGGCAACGACTAGCGACCGTTTTCCGCGAATAAACTCTTCCTGCACGACCCATGCCTGCGACCGGTAAATCATCTTGCGATTCAACGTTTCTTCGAGCTCGGCGTTTCCGCGCGAAATGGCGTTGCCGACCACCACACAGTCGGCGCCGTTATCGGCATTTTCTGCCTGATACCCGTTCAGGATCGTAATCCCGAGTGCCTCGAGCTGTGTAGACATCGGAGGATAAACATTCTGGTCCGACCCGGTAACCTTGTGTCCGCGAGCCTGAAGCATGCCGGCAAGAGACGCCATAGCGGTGCCGCAAATTCCGATAAGGTGATAGTGCATTTAGTGGTAGCTTTATCGCACCTGGATCACATGTGCGAATGGCAGTTTTTTGGTTGTCCTGTATAACTTATCGTCGTCGGCCTGATCGTCGCTCAGGTAAGAGCTGTCGGGCTTTCTGCGCTTTTTCGTTGCCAGATCAAAAACGTCGATTGTTTTCTTTAACAATTTACCGGTCCGATCGAAGTAAAGCCCCTGCATAACAATGACGGTGCCGTGAAAGGTGCGCAGTTCAGAATCGGCTTTTGCAAGTGAGCCATCATTGCGGTAATAAAGCCGAAGATATTTAGCCCAATCTCCTGACGGACTCGAAAGCGTAATGACCGAAAGAACCAGTTTGTTGTTCCTGAACCAGTTGTTTGCACTGTCATAGACCTCGCGATCTTCGCGATACTTATCCAACAGCTTGACGGAACCAAACTTTTTCCAGTCCGGCTTTTCCTGATCGAAGTCCGCGACATCTGCGACAACGAGTTGTGGACCGCTGCGGTTCGCATAAGATCTAACGACTTTTACATACGCATCGATCCGCTTGATCTCAGCCGACCTTGCTGGATTCGCTGAGACGGCGACACCCGATCCTAGCACCGAAATAACAAGGAATAACGCCCAACCGTGTGCTTTCATTTTATCTTGACCGCAGACTACTGCAATACAGCCCGCAGCTTTTCCATCGCACCTTCGAGGATCTTATCTTCTCTCGCGATACAGATCCTGACATAGCGATCCCACGTGTCGCTGTCGGCGAAGGCGCTTCCCGGCGTCATTCCCACACCGGCTTTCTCCATCAGCATCTGATTAAAATCGATCGCATCGGAATATTTTTGCGGGATCTGTGACCAAATATAGAACGCCGAGCCGGAGTCATAGATCTGAAATCCCGATTCGGTCAGCTCATTCGATACGAACTCACGCTTGCGGTCGAATGTTTCGCTAAGCTGAGGGTAATAATCCGGCCGGGACATCAAAACCTTTGAAAGTGCGGCCTGAAGCGGGGTTACCGGGCAAACATATATCACGTTGGCAGCAGTGTTGATCGGTGCCATCAGCTTGCCCGGGCCGTACGCATATCCGAGACGCCATCCCGAGATATTCCATGATTTGGAAAATGAGTTGACGGTGATCGTTCTGGCAAACATGTCAGGAAGTGAGGCGATCGGAACGTGGGGGTTCGAGCCCGTGACGTAATGCTCGTAAACCTCATCAGAGATGACCAACAGATCTAGCTGTTTTGCCGTGTCCGCGATCGCCTCGAGTTCCGTGAGTGATAGGACCTTGCCGCTTGGATTTGCCGGCGAGCACACAATGATCGCCTTTAACGGAAACTCTTTTCGATCTTTCAGCTCCCGGCACCGCTGCAGCAGCGCGTCTTTTTCGAATTCAAGTTTGGTGTCCAGCTCAAAGGTCTCGGTCTTACCTCCGAATTCCTCTAAAATGCGCCGGTGATAGGGATAATACGGCTCAAATACGAGTGCTGAACTCCCTCGCAGGTAGCTCTGTGCGATCCCGATCAGCGCACCCGTCCCGCCACTTGTGATCATCAATTCGAAAGGCCTGGCATCGACGTCGACCTCGATCCCGTTATATTTGCTGATCTTGGCCGCAACCGCTTTTCGCAGGTCTTCGTTACCCTCGCTGCCGCCATAATGATTGCGGCTCGCTGCAATTATCCTGCCTGCCTCTTCGGCCAGGGCCGGATAGATCGGAAGCTCCGATTGCCCCTGTACGAGGTTGCCGCTGGGCGGTACGAGACGGGTTATCGCCCTGATGTCCGGCTTGATCTTCTTTACTTTTGCTTCTGTCATAGCTTTAAAAATATCAGGTTTTTTGCGGTTTGACGAAAGAAAGCTGCGGGCTGGCGTTCGGCTTGGCGGCATTTTTCAGGCCGCGGCTGTCTATGATCAGGCTGTCATTTCTTGCTTACAAAATTGTTGTTGCGTATCCAAAAACGCCATGGAACGTCAGCAAATTCCTCAGAATAATCGATCCCGATCCGCGGCCCGGAGAGAATATCTTCACCCCTGATACTCTTATATTTTTCTATCCATATTTTGTCGGCCAAAAAGTCTTTGCCGTTAAAACGGCGATCTATGTCCATTGCCATGCACAGCTTGCCGGGTCCCGAGGTCAGCTCCCTGCCGCGTTTACTGCCGCGGCGTCGGTCCATTATTTCGATTCCGTCGACCGGCTCGAGTGCCCGGATAAGCGTCACGTGCGGCAGTTCAACGGGGCCGGTCACAACGTTGAGCTGATGGTACAGGCCGTAGATAAAAAAGACATACACGTGCCCGCCGTCGGCGTAGGTGATCTCATTGCGTGCGGTCCGACGGCCGCCGAAGGTGTGCGCCGCCTTGTCGATCGTGCCCAGATAAGCCTCGGTTTCGACGATCATTCCTGAAACGCGCCCGCCGTCATCGGTTGGGACCACGAGCAATTTTCCGAGCAGGTCGCGAGACACCGTGATTGCGTCTTCGCGTGTATAAAATTCGCGCGCTAATTTCATAAATCAGGGGTCAATTCGTGGAATGAAGTTTGCTGAATCGGTTAGTAAACGACATATGCGTCGATAAAATGCGCGAATTCAATGCGCGCCGATGAAATTCTGACTTTTGAGGTGCTGATATGTTTCTCTCCGAATTTATTATGACAGATGCGCCGGAATGCTCCGAAGACACCGATCTTACACGGGTTTACGAGATGATCCAGCTTTCGCCTTTCGGTTTTGTTGTAGTGATCGACAGCGAAGTTCACCGCGTCCCGATAGGGATCGTCAGCGAACACAGCATTTGCGAGCACCTATTGGTTCGCGGCCGCAGTTTAAGAGGCCTGGCCGCCGGGAATGTTATGGACCAGCGGACAAAAAAGGTCGTTTATTCTGCAACGATTGAGGAAACTGCTGCATTATTGGGCGACGAGCAACCACGGGTGATCCTGGTAATGGACGATAAGCGCCGGTTTTGCGGCATCGTCGATCCGGCCGCCGTGCTTAACGCAGCGCATTCACGCGATGTCATTGAGGACCTCGGAACATTTCAGCCACGCTCTCAAAGCACGCGTCTGCCGGGCGGAGAGATCCCCGCTTTTGGATGGATGCACTAATTGAACAAATTAAAGGAGATCAGTGATGGAAATTTCAAATGTTATGACAAAAGATCCTGCCTGCTGTACAGCCGACACAGGTCTTCAGCAAGTGGCTCAATTAATGGTCGATAATGATTGCGGTTGCATTCCGGTCGTTGACAGCGAGAACTCAAAAATGCCGGTCGGTATGCTTACCGACCGCGATATCTGCTGCCGCGTGGTCGCGGTTGGAAAGAATCCGCTGGATCTGACGGCAGGTGAGGCAATGACCTCGACCGTCGTGTCGGTGCCGTTCAATTCGAGTTTTGAGGATGCCTGCCGGCTGATGGAAGAAAGTAAGGTGCGCCGGATCGCCGTTGTCGACGAAAATGGCGCGTTATGCGGAATAATCGCCCAGGCGGATGTCGCAATAAATGCGGTCGATAAAGCCACAGCCGAGGTCGTTCAGGAAGTTTCGAAGTTGGCCGCGGGTTAATAAGATTGGAATGTCGGAAAAGGGGAAAATGGGCTGCCTGATAGGCAGCCTTTTTTGCGCCGTATCTGAGAAAACGCGGGTACGAAAAGCTGCCATTCCTCGTGTCTGATCTTTGTACCGAAGGCGACCGCCGCCCGCCCCGATATTCAATTTCGCCTGTTTTCTGGTAAAATTTACCCGCCGTTTCCCCTTTTTTTATGAAGATCCTACCATTTATTTGGCTGCTTTTATTATCACTGTATATTTCGGCCCAAAAACCGGCTGATATTCTTGCGACATCAACCGGTATTACTTTTACAGCCGACAGCCTGTCGCCGGATGGGCGAAAAGTTTATCTGGGCCGAGACAAGCTGTTGGCCGAATCGAGAAACAGACTTTTGTACGACATGGTTACCGCGATCGTTCTGGACCGCGAAGCGAAATCGCGAAATCAGCCTCCCGAAGCCTTGATAAAGGCCGAGATCGCTAAAGTTCCTGATCCGTCGCCGGCCGCGATCAAGGCCGTTTTTGACACCAACCAATCGACGATCGGCGGCCGGTCCCTGAACGAGGTGAAAGGCGAGATCGTCGCGTACCTGCGGCGTGAGCCCGAAGAAAAGGCGCTCGCCGCATTTATCGACTCACTCAAAGAAAAATATAAGGTCAGTTATTTGAAAGACGTCAATGTACCGGGTCTTAGGCCGCTCGAGTCCCTGGTCAAAATTGACACACGTAC
>JBDTMQ010000244.1:0-7180 GCA_039934155.1 Acidobacteriota bacterium
AAATACGAAAATGGAGTAATGCGATGAAAAGATCGATCTCGATATTATGGGGCTGTTTGGCGGCCGGCGCGCTGGCTTTTTTACTGGGCGGAAATCTATCGGATAGTTCGGTGACGATAGCGAATTCAGACGTGGCTTCGGTCGCGGCAGCAAAGCCTAACCGGACAATGCGTGCCTTTGGCTCTGAAAAAGAATTAAAAGAATATTTTCGTGCACTTGCTGAAAAGCAAAAACGCGGACGCGACCGGCAGGCCGCAAACACGGTCGCGGTTACGGCCGATTCGGCGGGAACGACACAGCCCTCGCCGACCAAATCGCTCTCGTTAGCCGAAGAATCGATCACCAACACCCAGCACGCCGGGGTCGACGAAGGCGGGATCGTCAAATTACACGGTGATCACCTCGTTATTTTGAGACGCGGTCGGCTTTTCACGGTTCGCGTCGGCGACAATTCGCTTCGCGCCGTAGATTCAGCTGACGCATATGCGCCGGGCATCGATCCGCGAAATGACTGGTACGACGAAATGCTCGTCTCAGGCGACACGGTCGTCGTCATCGGCTACAGCTACGGCCGCGGCGGCACTGAGGTCAATCTGTTCGATATAAATTCAGCGGGTCAACTGGATTATCGATCGACATACCATTTGCGTTCGAACGATTATTACTCATCGCGTAATTACGCGAGCCGTCTGATCGGCAGCAAGCTCATCTTTTACACCCCGATGTATTTAGGGTATTACGGCGACGATCCAACTGTCGGTTTTCCCGCCGTTCGAAAATGGCATAAGGGTGCGACGGCTAACGAATTTCAGCGGATCGTCCCCGCGACAAACATTTACCGGGCGAACACGCCGATCAATGACGGTGACAGCCTTGCGCTTCATACCGTCACGGTCTGTGACCTTGAATCTCGCGAGATGGACTGCAAAGCGACGGCCACGCTTGGTGCTCCGGGCCGCGTCTTTTATGTTTCGCCCACGTCCGTATACGTGTGGTCGACCCAGTGGAATTATTCTGACGGAGCATCTGCTCAGCAGTCGATGCTCTACAAAATGCCGCTTGATGGATCGGCCCCGAGCGCACTCGGCGTGACCGGCAACCCGGTCGACCAGTTCTCGTTTCTTGAAAGCGCGGATGAAAGACTAAATGTACTCGTGCGTTCAGACGGGCGAGGCGAGGGAATGTGGGGTTCGGAACTGTCAGCCGGCGATGTTGCGTTGTTCCGCGTTCCGCTCGACAGTTTTTCTGACGGCAGCCTGGCAGCTCCCGGTTACCGGTATCAAAAACTGCCAAAACCCGAGGGATATACATTCCAGAACAGATTTGTCGGCGACTATTTGCTTTACGGGACCGGCAGCGGCTGGGGCCGCCCGCAGCAAACTTCAGCGGCGGAACTCTTCGCCGTGAATTGGAAAAATGGCGAAACGAATAGATTTAAGATCGAACATGGTGTCGACCGGATCGAGCAGATGGGAAACGATGCCGTCGTGATCGGAACGAACGGCAGCGACCTGTATTTTTCACCTGTCCGGCTCGGCGAGGTACCTGCGGTTATGACGAGTTACGCCCGCCGCAAAGCATCACAGGGTGAATTGAGAAGCCACGGATTCTTCTATAAACCCGACGGCCGCGGTTCGGGAATGCTGGGGCTGCCGATAGCCCGTGAGGGACGCGCTGGGTACAGGCACCTTGTCGAAGGCTCCGCCGCGATCCTTTTTCTCAAGAACCATTCCTTGACATTCGAAGAGGCGGGCGAGATATCATCCGGCAACGCGTCGAATAATGACGGCTGCCGCGCGTCATGTGTCGATTGGTATGGGAACGCCAGGCCTTTATTCGTACGCGACCGTCTGTTCGCGTTGCTGGGTTACGAGATAGTTGAAGGCAGCGTTTCGTCAGCCGGCCGGATCAAAGAGACACGGCGAATCAATTACTCGCCGGGCAGTCAGCGTCCAGATACGGGCGTAGAATAATCGAGCCCTCGGGTCCGACGTTAAACAATAGCGTCGGGCCCTATTACGGGTCACTTGTCTCTTAAAAATTCTCTGACGACCTCGCGCATTTCGTCTGTTATCTCGTGCTTTGCCGTAAATTGACGAGACGAAAAATTCGGCAGTCGTGACCTCAGCTTTTGATCGAATTCAACAAAACGCTCATTCGAATAAAATTCGTCATCGTTGCCGTACAAATACAGAGTGGCGGCCGCCGGTGCGCCGTATGAAGGATTTGTTTCCAGATCACCGGGAATTCCACCCGCTATCGCGACGATCGCAGACGCGGCATCAGGATATGTGAATGCGAACCTGAAATTCAACGCACACGCTTGTGAGAATCCAAACAAAAAGACCCGCGACGGGTCGATAGTTTTTTCTGATGCCAACACGCTGATCAGATCGAGCACGAACCGATGATGAAGCGCGATCGATTCGGCAGAACGGTGATCGGTCAGCC
The DNA here is from genome assembly GCA_039934155.1 of Acidobacteriota bacterium. Lineage (GTDB taxonomy): Bacteria > Acidobacteriota > Blastocatellia > Pyrinomonadales > Pyrinomonadaceae > OLB17. The sequence continues at coordinate 2,452 of JBDTMQ010000244.1, forward strand.
AGCCAAAACCAACTTTCAGCCCGCCTTCCGTTTGACGAAAATGTTGATGAGGCCCCTCGATTGAAGCGATAACAAAGTGATCGGGTGCGACAGCCGCGGCCTCTCGCATCATATATCGCTTATGGGCTCCGTAGCCGTGAACAGCGATCAGCAGTGGCGGCGGATCGCCGCCCGCCGCCGGCGGCACATACAGATCGTAGTAAAGCTTTATTTCAGCTTTGATAAATTGGTCGGATCTGGTCGCGTTATTCAATCGATCGTGTTCAGCCATTTTTGCGGGTCAACCGGTCCGTGTGGGACGAGCGATTTGTAAAGACGGTACCGGTGCTTTCGAATACCGGAAAGCTTCGACCGGAAAGTATGAAAAGGGATAAGCCGGCTCAACTTTCGCCACATTGCGGTCTTTTGCGGGCGGTATCTGGCAGCCCGGGCCGGGTCTTCATGAAACTGGGCCCAGGCGATCGAGCCGCAAAATCCCATTGCTCCAAAGTTTGGGGACAGCACGATATCCTCGGCAAATACGCGAATACCGCCCTCAAATTCGTGCAGTACGTCGTGAAATGCAATGATCGCTTTGTCAGCGAGATGCCGGCCAAATCCCTCAAAGTCGGTCTTTGTGCCCTTATAAGTGTGGTCACCGTCGATCCATAATAGCCGCAGTGTTTCATTCCAGTCGGGCGCGAGTTCGCTGGACAACATCGGATAGTGACGGACCATTTCTTCTACACCGTGTCGCCTTAGATTTTCGGAAAAATCGGATAACGACGAGTTATCGCCTTTGAGGTCAGGGTCGGTTTCAGACGGCGCCGTCATGGGATCGACCGCGTTTATAACGGCCCGGTCAGAGAGCTGTGCCGCTTTTGCCAGAACAACTGTCGACCGCCCCTTGAAAGATCCGATCTCAAGTATCGACCCTCTTGCTGTCGGACATGCAGCAAAGAGCGCCAAGAGGCGCGCTTCGTGCGGATATAAAAAGCCCTCGACGTCCTCGACGTCTTGTGAAAGCTTCTCCGCGAATTCCAAAAAAACCGGCGGTGGATGTTGTGTTATCTTGTTCATTTCACGCGATGGAAAGGCCAGACTACTTTACCCGAAACGCATAGTCAAAATACATCCCTCGGGCTATTTCTTTACCCGATATGAGACATAAACGCAACCCGTTTTCATCGGGCGGCACCCGATCATCTCGAGTTCGATCTGTCGCTTCATCTTATGAAAAAGCGGTATGCCCGAGCCCAACAGGACCGGATGAATATTGAAACCGATCTCGTCAATAACATTCGCCTCAAAAAGTGATCGAGCAAGCTGTCCGCCGCCCATGACGCAGATCTCTTTGCCTTCAGCTTCTTTCAATCCGGCGACAAATTTTCCCGGATCTGCGTCAGTGATCTGGGCGCCGCTATTTTCTCCGACGCTCAAAGTGCGGGAAAATACGTAAGTCTTGATCCCGAGGTAGGGATCGAAGTCTTTTTTCTTTTTGAGCCCCGGAGCGTTGCGGATCGCAATGTCCCATGTCTTACGGCCCATAACGATCGTATCGACGTTTTTCCAGTAACCCTTCATTATTTCGGCCGCTTCGTCGCTCCAGATCAGCCAGTCGACGGCCCCGTCGGAACGGGCGATAAAGTTATCTAGACTACAGGCGCCGCCAAAGGTCACTTTTCGCATTCGTTTTTACCTCCACCAAGTTCCAGATTAATGTATGCGCAATGATTTGTCGCTGTACGCTAAAGCGCGGCGCGCGCCTTAAAACCTAAACTTTTTTGCCTCCAAAATCGTAATTCAGTCAACCCGGTCTTCCCCAGCGGAGCATAAAGATGACAAAACCCAAAATATTCAGATCTGCCTTCGTATTCGCACTCGTTTTTTCGCTGACGTTCCTGCCGTTGGCACGGCCTCTGCTTGCCCAATCGGCCGGCATTCAGACAGCCCATGCAAGTGAGTCTTCATACTCGGCCGCTCTTTCAGCGATCGAAAGTAAAACAGAAGCCCGACGAAAAGAGCTGGGAATTCCCGGAATGTCGCTCGCTATTGTAAAGGACGGCCTGGTCATCTTTGCCAAAGGGTTCGGTTACAAGGACATTGCGAAAAAGGCGCCGGTCACGCCGGATACGCTTTTTGCGATCGGCTCTGCCACCAAAGCATTTACAGCTTTGAGCGTGCTGATCTCTCAGGACGAGGGAAAACTCTCGCTCGACGATTCGCCAAAAAAAGCATTGCCGTATTTTAAGATAAATGACCCCGAGATCGATGCGGCGATCACGATCCGTGACCTTTTGAGCCACAGCTCGGGCCTTAACCGGACCGATCTTGGCTGGATCACCGGAAAGCTGAATCGCGAAGAGGTGATCCGGGTCGCCGGTGAGGCAAAACCGACCGCCAAGCTGCGCGAAAAGTTTCAGTATCAAAACGTTATGTTTGCCGCCGCGGGCGAGATCGTCGCAAAAGTTCAGAATGAAGCGTGGGAGAAATTTGTGCCCGAGCGGATCTTTGCCCCGCTCGGCATGAATGAGTCGACGATGTGGATGCGGGAAATGGCGAAGTCAAAAGATTATTCATTCGGCTATGACTACAACTTTGATACTAAAGAAACCGCCAAACGGCCGTTTCGCGATATTGCTGAGGTGTCGCCCGCCGGTTCGATAAATTCGTCGGCTAACGATATGTCCAAATGGCTAAAATTCGTTATGAGCGGGACGACCGAATCGGGAAAACGCCTCGTATCGGAAAAAGGATATGAAGAGTGGCTGAAGCCGCAAATGAAGATCAGCGCTAACGGCAAGAGCTTTTACGGCCTCGGCTGGTTCATTCAGGAATGGAACGGTCTAAAGGTCATCCAGCATGGCGGAAATATAGACGGTTTTAACGCAATGGTCGCGATGATACCGGAGAAAAAGCTCGGCTTTGTGATGTTGACGAATGTCTCGGCGTCGAGCCTTGGCGCCGAACTGATGCCTATCGTCTGGAGCGGCATACTCAATGAAAATAAACCTGCCGAGAGTGTAAAGCTGCCGCTAAAGACGATGCAGTTCATGGTCGGCAAGTATCATCTTGAATCTGCAGGCGTCGACCTCGAGGTCGTGATCGAAGGCGAAGACCTTGTTTTGATCGTTCCCGGCCAGCCAAAATACAAACTCGAACGGACCGGACCGCGACAATTCAAGCCCATGGGAGCGCCAGAGGGTTTCGCGGTGAAATTCACTCCCGAGCAGGGTGACGCGACGGAAATGTTCCTCCAGCAGCCGAACCGAAGCGATACCCTGAAACGGGTCGCGGCGACCGGTCAGCCGGAAGCAAAGCCCTCTGCCGCCGCGGGCGAGCTGATCGGAAAATACGAGTCTGAGGGTAACGGACAGATCGTTGAGATCAAGGACGTCGATGGCAAGGTTTCTATGGTCCTGCCGGGCCAGCAGCCTTATGCGCTGATCGAGAAAGGGAAAGACCAATACAAACTGTCGCCGCTTCCTGAGACATATTGGCTAAAGGTGGCACGCGACGACCAGGGCAAGATCACAAAGGTGATCGCCGTACAGCCTGAGGGCGAATTCGGCTTCAAAAGTCTCGCGGCAGTAAAGCCGCCGATGTCGGTCGACGAGATCATGGCAAAGGCGATTGATGCCGTGGGCGGCGAGGCCAATCTCAAAAAACTGAAAAGCCGCGTCGCGACATTTGAGACAGATCTGGTCAACCAGGGCGTCAAGGCTTATGGAACGTCCTACGCCAAAGCGCCTAACATGACCGCCACTGAAACGACCATCACCGCACTCGGCAAAAAGATCGCTCAGGGTTTCGAATATTTTAACGGAACGAATGGCGAAGAGTCGTACACGTTTGCGCCGACAGATAAATATACTGGCAAACGGCTCGAAGACGTCCGCCTGGGCTCGGATTTTTACGGTGCTCTGAATTGGAAAACGAACTATAAAAAGGCAGAATTCATAAAAACCGCAAAGTGCGGCGAAGAACAGTGCTATGCGATCGCTTTTGAACCGGAAAAAGGCACCAAATTCACCGAATACTATTCGGCGACGACCTTTTTGCTGCTGAAACGCGAGGGTCTGCAGGCGTCGAGCACAAGCAGCGTCGAGATCCCCTATAAGGTGACCTATGAAGATTATCGTCCGGTCGATGGGGTAAAAATGCCGTTCAAAACGACCAGCAGTTCCGTGTCTAACGGGGATATTGTTACTATTATAAAGACGGTCAAACACAATGTGCCGATCGAAGACAGTGTCTTTCGTCCCAGGAAAGTGGAATAAGATCAGTTCGGCACAGGTTCGTGAAAAGAGGTGGGTGTAATGATAAAAGTGATCCGTGGCAGTACGATCTGATAACTCGAACGCGAAGAATTCTTTAGACTTATCGCCCCATACCGCCGGGATCGTGATCGACATCGGCACGGGCGACGGTCGATTTGTATCGACATTAGCAGTGGAAGATCCGGAGAAGTTTTATATCGGGATCGATACCAACACAAAACCGCTCGAAAGACCATCGATGAAAGCGACAAGGAAGCCGAATAAGGGCGGTCTGCCGAATGCATTGTTCGTCCAGGCCGCTGTCGAGGACCTGCCGGCCGAGTTTTCACACATCGCCGATGAGATCCACATCCATTTTCCATGGGGCAGTTTGCTTCGAGCGGTCGCCGTCGGCGATCCGGATGTTCTTCTTTCACTTCGCCGAGTAGCCTCGCCCGGGTGTCTGCTTGAGGTGATCCTGGGCCTCGATC
>JBDTMQ010000245.1:0-10367 GCA_039934155.1 Acidobacteriota bacterium
GTCCATTTTCCTAAATTCCTTCCAAATAAAATACATGCGATGTATGAGCGTCCAAACAGAACCGACCGCCAGGACCCACAGCACCTGAGGCATCCGATTCAACCAAAAGCTGGATGAGCTCCAGTCCGATGTTGACAGCGCCCCGATAATTAGCAAAACGACCCTTTCCGGCCGCTGAAGAAATCCGACGTTTGCGCGTACGCCGAGCCCTTCTGACCGGGCCGTGGTATAGCTCACCATGACCGAAGCGATCATCGCGACACCGGCGAGGATCACATGCAGGAGCGAGTGCTGTGGCGAGTTTCCGGCGTAAAAGACCATGATCCCCAGAAAAACGACCATATCCGAAAGGCGGTCTAGGGATGAATCCAGAAAGCCGCCAAACCGCGTGACGTTGCCCGACTTCCTTGCCACGTTGCCGTCAAGCATATCGAACACATTCGCCACGATCAGGACGATGCCGGCCCAAAAGAATTCGCCGAGGCCGAACAACACGCCGCATCCGACATTGATGCTTACGCCGATCGTTGTCAGGATATTTGGATGAACGCCGGCCGACGACAATGCCCGAACCATCGCATTTATTATGCTCATCGCGCCCCGGCCAATGCTTGCTCCGATCATCTCTTTTTATCCTTTCGAAATGTTCTGTTTTGTTCGATCCTAGACGTCGTGGATCGTTGTCAAGCGGCTTATTTCAAAGTTGCGTACGCCGGTCGGAGTTTTGACACGCACCTCGTCACCTTCTTCTTTGCCCATTAACGCCTGTCCGATGGGCGATACGGTAGAGATCATGCCGTTCTCGGGATCGCTCTCTTCTGACGTGACGAGTTTGTAGGTTAACTTTTCTTCTTTTTCGAGATCGAAAAGTACAACGGTCGAACCGTATGCCACGCGGTCGTCGGGAATTTTAGAAATGTCAATCGACTCGACCTCCCCCAAACGCTGGCGAACCTGCATGATCCTGGCCTGCACGATCGATTGGCGTTCCATCGCGGCTTTATACTCGGCATTTTCTCGAAGGTCGCCGAATTCCCTGGCTTTTTGTATCTCTTTTGGAAGTTTAAAGTGCAGCTCTTCCTCGAGACTGTCTAATTCCGCCTGAAGCTTTTTCTTCACTGTTTCCATAACGTTCTCTAATCCGCAATCTTGTCATTCCTTGCAATTTCGATTTCTGGTCTCAGGCTGCGGTAACCCGACAGACCGGATTCTTCCGGCGCCGCAAAGGATATTCCGATATCCCGTGCTGTGCGAACCAACTGCCCGTCGATAGGAACCGTTTTGATGTTCGCACACGCTTCGGATAGCGGCACCGTTACAATGGTACCGGCCTGAAGAGCGACCATACGGCCCGTTTGTCCGCCGGCAAGTGCTCTTACGGCGCAGGCGCCAAAATTCGTTCCCAACATACGATCGAAAGCGTTGGGGCTTCCGCCGCGTTGAAGATGGCCCAAAACAACACAGCGAGACTCCTTTCCGGTCATCTCCTCGACGCGGCGGCGTATGTGTTCACCGATACCGCCTAATCTAAGTTCCTCGTGGTCGGTATAGAATTCGGATTTTCCGATCTCCATAGCGCCCTCGGCCACAACGATATTTGTAAATTTCGAGCCGGATTTCTCTCTTTCCTGGACCTTATGGATCACCGAATCGAACGAAAAGGGTATTTCAGGTATGAGGATCAGATCAGCACTGCCGGCAAGTCCGGCTTGAAGGGCGATCCAACCTGTATTTCGGCCCATTACCTCGAGGATCATAACGCGGTCGTGTGACGCGGCAGTGGTATGCAGCCGATCCAATGCTTCGGTCGCAATGTCGATTGCCGTCATAAACCCGAAGGTGAGCTCGGTCGCGGCAAGATCGTTATCGATAGTTTTGGGAACGCCGATCACCGGAAATCCTCGCTTGTCGAATTGCTCGGCGATCGCCAATGTTCCTTCACCGCCCAAAACGATCAGGGCCTCGATGCCGAGGATATCAAGATTTGCCAAAGCCTCGCCGATTGGCATCTCAGGAAAAAAGGGCTTGCCGTCAACCATCTGAACAAAGCTTCCCTTATTTCGTGTCCCGAGGATCGTCCCGCCGCGCGGAAGTATCCCGCTCACCTCTCTGGTCGTCAGTTTCATCGTTTGCGGATCGCCGAGAATTCCTTCAAAACTATCCTCAATACCGATGCATTTCATGCCGAATTCGCCGATGGCCGTTCTGACCACAGCGCGTATCACGGCGTTTAGTCCCGGGGCGTCGCCACCACCCGTTAAAATTCCGATCTGTTTATACATAAAAGAATGAGTCCCGCGAAGCAAAAACTAATTTTACTTCAGGAACTCAGTAATCCTAAAACTTATGGTGCAACCCGGCTATTTGGCCGCGACATTCTTTTCTAACATTTTTCTGGCTTCAGGCATTGCCTCCGACGCCTTCACCACCTGAGGGTCGATCTCGAGCAAAACCTGGATCCCGGCCTCGTTAGAATAATTTGCTGTCGCAAGTTCCTGTCGCAGACGCGCCCGGCCAAAATCCGCCTCGGCGTTTATGTTCTCGACCGTCAGCCCGCTTGCCTTGTCGGCCGCGGTAAAGGCACGGAACGCATCAAAAAGCTTATCATTGATCAACAGCGCTCCCGGTTGTATTGTCAGAGACTGGTTTTGACGTTCGATCTTATAGTTCTCGAACCCGCCAACCGTGCCTGCTACGAGCTGCCGTGCAAAGGAAAAGGCGGCGTCAGCAATTCTGGCTCTCAGGGCATTAAACTCCATTGCGGGAACGCGAACATCCGGTTCGATCCCGCGGCCGCCGAACAAGATCCGACCATTTGCGGTGGTTACAGGGCTTCCGGCCGGTTTTGGCTTGGCATCGGTCTCGGTTCCAGGTTCGTCCTGGTGCGTATAATAGTCGTAGATCGAGCCGTTCGAATAGTCTCGCTGAAGCGAACGACCGAAAGGGGTGTAATAACGAGCGGTTGTCAGCGTTAGACCGGTTCCGTAGGGCAGCGGGAAAACCCTTTGGACCAGACCCTTTCCAAAGCTGTCAGTTCCCACGATCACGCCGCGGCCATAATCCTGGATCGCTCCCGCCACGATCTCTGATGCGGATGCCGAGTTTCCGTTAATTAGGACCACCAACGGAAAATTATCGTTTTGAGTGCTCGATGCTCGCAGCTCCTGAGAACGGGCGTATCGCGAGCGGCCCTTGACCGAAACTACTGTTTGACCGTCCGGAACGAACCGACTAACAACATCGATCGCTTGCGGCAATAATCCACCGGGATTGTTTCGGAGGTCTAGCAAGAGGCTTTTCATCCCCTGCTTTTGCAGCTCAGCCACCGCATGGTCGAGTTCGTCTGCTGTCGTTTCCTGGAAACCGCCTACGAGGCCGACGTATCCGACTCCGTTCGGCAGCATAAAATAATTTCTGATCGACGGAAGGGGAACGCCGCCACGGACGATCTCAAAGTCCATAAGAGCCGCAGCTCCGGCCCTTTCGATCTTGAGCTTGACCGCTGTTCCGCGCTCACCGCGCACATTCTTTGAGACTTCAGCGCTGGTCCAATCTTTTGCATCTTTGCCATCCACCTGTAAAAAGCGGTCACCGTAATGCAGGCCCGCTTTGTCCGCCGGTGTGTTCGGGATCACAGACTGAACATAAACGCCGTCTCGGTGTTGAAGGATCGATACGCCTATGCCGAAAAACTGCGATGCCTGTTCCTCATAGAGCTTGCGAAACTCGTCTCGCGTAAAAAACGAGGAATGCGGGTCGAGCGTCCAAAGCATGCTCTGGATCGAAGTATCTGAGATCTTTTCGTGATCGACCTTTCCTACATAATTTTTGTCGATGACATCGAGAGCCTCAGAATAATCGGCTACGATCTTTTCTGCTGTGACGCCTGTGTCAGCCGACGTCGCTGGAAGCCGGCCGAAAAACCCACCAGTAATGGCCCCGGCGGCGACGAGTAAGAATGCTCCAAATAAGAAACTTTTATTCATTGCAACATGCCCCGAATCAATAAAACTATATCATATCTTAGAATCGCGAACTCTTCGGACGGTTGTCGAAAAAGTTGGATCCAACGATTCGGCCACCTAACTTATACGCAGAAAATAGATTGCGGTTCACTCTGGATTTACTTTTTTCGTTACAGAACTTAACATTACTCTTTTTCGATGAAACCAAGCCTTTCAATTATAGTCCCTGCTTTCGACGAATCAGAGCGGGTCGGCCGTTCTGCAGAGCACATACTAGGCTACCTTCAGCGATCGGTGCCCGACGGCGAACTGATAATCGTCGATGACGGTTCGAGGGACGACACGGCCGAGATTGCAAAAGCCGTGCTTGAATCTCATCCGGATGTGCGATCCCGTGTCATCCGCTACGAAGAGAACCGCGGAAAGGGTTACGCCGTAAAAACTGGATTGCTGGAATCAGAAGGCGATATTGCCTTATTTACCGACGCGGATCTGTCAACGCCGATCGAAGAAGCACCGAAGCTGATCGATCCTATCCTGACCGGCGAATTCGATCTGACATTCGGCTCCCGGGCGCTTGACCGCAGCCTGATCGGAACTCACCAGCCGTGGCGGCGAGAGCAGGGCGGCAAGGTCTTTAATCTTATCGTCCGGGTCATGACCGGTATGCCGTTTTGGGATACCCAATGCGGGTTCAAAGCGTTCAATATGCAGAAGTTTCGACCGCTGCTTGAGTTGATGCTAATCGACAGGTTCGGATTTGACGTCGAGTTTATTTATGTTGCCCGGCTGCATGGCCTTCGGCTCGAAGAGATTCCGGTTGTCTGGAACAACGACGAACGAAGTAAGGTCAGCGTCGTCCGCGACAGCCTTCGGATGTTTGATGAGGTCAGACAGATAAGGCAAAATGGCAGACAGGGAAAGTACAAAAGATGGCCGCACGTCTTAATGTAAATATCGACCATGTGGCAACGATCCGCGAGGCCCGTAAAACGATCGAGCCTAGTATTGTCGCCGCAGCTGTAATTTGCGAGCAGGCCGGCGCCAACGGCATCACCGTGCACCTCCGTCAAGACCGACGCCATATACAGGACAGGGATATCGACTTGTTGCGTTCGGTTGTAACGACCTATTTAAACGTGGAAATGGCGGCGACCGGCGAAATGTGCGAGATCGCTGCCCGGGCGAGGCCCGACGCCGTGTCGCTGGTACCGGAAACCCCTGATGAAATTACCACTGAGGGCGGTTTGGACGTCGCCGGAAATATGGAACCGGTGCGAACGAGCATAGATCGGCTTAAGTCAGCAGGCATCTTTGTCAGTATTTTTATCGATCCCGATAACGTGCAGATCGATGCTGCCAAACGTGTCGGTGCCGATCAGGTGGAGCTTTGCACTGCGGAATACGCCGAATTAACGTTAACGGGCGCATCGACCCATGGCTCAGGCGCCGAAAAAGCTCGAAACGAGGTCGATAGGATCAGTAATGCCGCCTCGTTCGCCGAATCGCTCGGGTTGATCACCGCGGCGGGGCACGGACTCACGTATCGAAACGTGCCAGAACTAGCCAAAATACGCCAGGTGGCCGAGTTCAATATTGGTCACAATATTATCTCGCGGGCCGTCTTTGTGGGGCTTGATCAGGCTGTGCGCGAAATGATCCAGGCGATAAAACACTAGATTTTTCTGACAGTTACGGGCCCGGTCAGAAAAATTCAAAATTGCGTTCGACTTGGGCTATAATCTCTCCGAAATATAAATCTACATATCTGGAGCATTGTATGAAAGGTCGGCCGTATCTGATCGCCTTGTTTGCCGTTTTAGCCGCCGGTTCGCTAGCCGCCCAACAGCCCGATGATAAAGCCAAAAGCCGGAGTGCGGAAAAAGGAATTCTCGTCGAGCAGGTGCTTGGCGAGATACCGAATCTACGCCTAGCCGAGAATAGGGCCGGAGCATTGGCTCGCACCGGGGTTTTGGTTTGTAAGTCAGATCCAAAGCTCGCCGCCGAGATATTCCGAAGCTCAGTTTCCGATCTACTAAGTGCACAGAGCTTTGCCGAAGCCGACCGTAAAAACCCAGGTCCAAATCAAGATCTGCTGAACAGCCAGGTCACACGGCCGATGATCCTTAGGATGATAGCCGGATGCGATGCGGAGTTCGCCCTGCAAAGTCTTTATAAGTCGCGTCCGACAGCGGTCGAACGAGCGTTCGCGATCCCCGCTGATGCGCCGCCAAAGTTAAACAACATTTCCCCGGCATATTCAACGCTTGCACAGAACGAGATCAATCTCGAGCAGCTATTTATGCGTCTTGCGGCCGAACAAAACCCCGATTCGACGATCGATCTGCTGAAGGCTTCCTTAAAAAAGGGACTTTCTGCCGAAACCCTGTCGCTGTTAAAGCGTCTGAATTCAAAGGACCCCGTCGCAGCGGCCGAAATGGCCGATGAAGTGATCGGGCGGCTTATGCAGACAGGCTTTCTTTCAGGAAATCAGCCAGACCGGCAGGCGATCTCGCTGGCTGGAGCTATCCTGGCCGAATTCGCAAGGAACAAAACGCCCACTGAAACTCCAATAAAATTCGATCCGGCCCGTGTACACAGCTTACTCGATCGGCTCGTTTCGTTTTATGTCGTTAACGGTAAGAAATACGGTTATTCGTCGTTTCGAAATATTTTACCGGCGGCCGATAAGCTGTCTCCATCCGCCGCCAGACAGCTTCGAAGCCTTGAGGCCACTAGTCGTCCGACCGTCCCCGGCAGTCAGGATTCCGAATTCTCAAAACTTTTGAGTACCAATCCGAACGCCGATACATTGCTCGCTTACGCAAGAAGGGCTTCAGAAACTAATCAGCGCCAGGCCTATTTTGCGGCGGCAAACAAGCTTGCCGATGCTGGCGAGTATGACCGAGCTCTGGCGATCTTGAATAACACCTTTTCGGACGAAACGCTCGAAAATGCGATCGGAAGTCTCAACTGGTATTACGTGCATTTGCTGATGAATAAAGGCCGTTATTCCGAGGCTGAACAGCTGATAGAGCAGTTTGGTGACAACAACAGGCGTGCGGCGACCGTGGAGCTGGCAAAAGCATTGTTTCGAAAAGATCCGGTCGGCAACAAAAATTATGCCGTCACTCTGCTTGATAAGGTCCGGGCCGAATTGCCGGCACGGCCGGAAACTAACTTTGAAATGCAGCAATTGGTACAACTCATCGTTGTCTACCTGGATATTGAGCAGAGCGAAGGTTTAAGAATGTTCGAGCCGCTGATACCGCTGATCAACGATCTTTCGGATGCCTCGGCGATGATGTGGACATTTCAGGGAATGCTGTACGTTAAACAAGGCGAGTTTATGATCAATCAAGGCTTCCCATATAATCTGAACCTTGACCCGACGATCTTCAGAACGATGTCTCAAAAAGACTTTGATAGCACGCTTAAACTGGTCGACGGTTTCAACCGGAGGGAGATGAGGATCTGGATGAAGATCAATCTGGCGGAAGCCCGCTGAGATCGACGATCAAGTCTACTTCAACAGTGGTTTTAAAGCCTGGCCCGTATAAGATCTGCGAACCCGGGCCACCTCTTCAGGGGTTCCCGTCGCAACGACGCGTCCGCCGCCTGCTCCGCCCTCTGGTCCCAGATCTATAACATAATCGGCGGATTTGATCACATCCAAATGGTGCTCGATCACGATCACAGTATTCCCTGTGTCAACAAGCTGCTGCAAAACCTCTAGCAGCTTATGTACGTCCGCAAAATGCAGGCCCGTGGTCGGTTCGTCGAGGATATAGATCGTTTTTCCCGTTGACCGTTTTGACAACTCTTTGGCCAGCTTGATCCGCTGTGCTTCACCACCGCTTAGGGTTGTTGCCGACTGACCGAGTTTTATATAACCCAAGCCGACATCAAGTAAGGTCTGCAGTTTCGTTTTGACCTGCGGAATATTCTCGAGGATCGGAAGTGCATCCTCGATAGTCGTATCCAGAAGCTCGGCGATCGACAGTCCCTTGAATTTTACCGCCAGTGTCTCACGGTTATATCGCTTTCCGCGGCAGACGTCGCAAGTAACATAGACGTCCGGCAGAAAATTCATCTCGATACGCTTCATTCCGTCGCCTTCACAACCCTCACATCGACCGCCTTTGACGTTGAACGAAAAGCGGCCTGCCTTGTAGCCTCGTGTCCGCGATTCAGGCAGCATTGCATAGAGCTCTCGAATCGGAGTGAAAAGACCTGTATATGTCGCTGGGTTAGAACGGGGCGTTCGGCCGATCGGACTTTGATCGATCTCGATCACTTTGTCCAACAGTTCTAAACCTTCGATGCTGTCGTGCGCAAGGGGTTCGACGGCCGATTTGTACACATGGCGATAGAGAGCCGGAAAAAGAATGTCTTCGACCAGCGTCGACTTTCCCGATCCCGAAACACCCGTTACGACCGTAAAAACGCCCAGAGGAAAGTCGACATCGATATTCTTCAGATTATGGGCCCGTGCGCCTTTCACCTTTAGCCGCAGGCCGTTGGGAAGCCGACGAAACTCCGGTATTTCGATCTTAAGATCGCCCTTTAGATATTTACCCGTAAGCGAATTCGCGTTTTGCTGGATCTGCTCCGGTGTTCCTGTGGCAACCAATTCCCCGCCGTGCGTGCCGGCCAACGGACCGAGATCTACCACGTAATCGGCATGCTCGATCGTTTCCTCGTCATGTTCGACAACAAGTACTGTATTTCCGATATCCCTGAGTTTTTGTAATGTTTCGAGCAGCTTTTGGTTATCCCGTGGATGAAGTCCGATACTTGGTTCATCCAGGACGTACAGCACACCGCGAAGCTGCGAGCCGATCTGAGTCGCAAGTCTGATCCTCTGGCCCTCGCCGCCGGAAAGGGTCGAGGACGAGCGGTCAAGCGTGAGATAACCGAGACCGACAGCAGCCAGAAACCGCAATCTGTCCCCGATCTCTTTGAGCACCAATCCGGCTATCTTCTGCTCTCGTTCGGTCAATGAGATATTCGACATCGCGGTAACAGCTTCGTCGATCGGCATCGCTGAAAAATCGGCTATACCGAGACCGTTAACGCGAACGGCCAGACTTTCCGGCTGAAGGCGCCGTCCATTGCATACGGGACACTTGACCGGCGCAACTAGTTCGTCGAGAGCCAGTCTGACCTTCTCGGACGGAGGATCTTCCATCCTCTCACGCATCGCACGCAACGCGCCCTTCCAATCGCTTTCGTATTTATACGAGCCCTGTCGAAAGGTGAGACGTCTTTTACTGCCGTGAAAAAAAGCGTTCTTAATTTCGTCAGGCAGATCAGCGAACGGCGTCTTTAATAGTTTTCCCGGATCCGCCGTTTTTCGCACAGCCGCCGAAAGCCGTTTCTTTGCTTTTGTAGGCAGTGAATCGGACGGCGGCTCAAGTTTGTCGCCGTCCGTAAATTTTTCGATGATTGCGGCCAGTGCCGACTGAAGGTATCTGCCGCTGGCCTTATCTGCGTCGCCCAGGAATACTACTTTTCCTGCCGGGTGCGAAGGTTCGGGCACGATCCTAGCCTGGTCGATCTCCATCACGGTGCCCAGTCCCTGGCATCGTCGACAGGCACCGTATGCCGAGTTAAAAGAGAATGAACGGGGCTCAAGCGTGGCGATATTGATCCCGCAGCTAACGCAAGCCATTTTCTCTGAATACAGTTTTTCTTCGCCATCAATAACCGAGATGACCACGGCGCCGCCCGTCAGCAGCAGGGCCGTGCGGACCGACTCGGTAAGCCGATCCTTAATGCCGGTCTTGATCATCAGGCGGTCGACAACGACCTCGATCGTATGGTTCTTTCGCTTATCAAGCTCGATATCCTCGTCGAGCTGCCGCATCTCACCATCGATCCTGGCTCTTACAAAACCGTCTTTATGAAGCTTTTCGAGTTCTTTCTTGAATTCCCCTTTTCGGCCGCGGACGATTGGGGCCATGATCATCACACGCTCGCCCACAGAAAGACCTAGAATTCCGCCCACGATCTGCTCGACCGACTGGCGCGATATCGGCAGGCCGCATTGATGGCAGTGCGGCAATCCGATGGATGAGTAAAGAAGCCGCAGATAGTCGTAGATCTCTGTCACCGTTCCGACAGTCGACCGGGGACTGCGAGAGATGGTCTTTTGCTCGATAGAGATCGCCGGACTCAGTCCCTCGATCGAGTCAACGTCAGGTTTTTCGAGCTGGTCGAGGAACTGTCGAGCATATGCCGACAGCGATTCGACATACCGCCGCTGACCCTCGGCATAGATCGTATCGAAAGCGAGAGAAGACTTTCCCGACCCGGACAAACCGGTGATCACGGTGAGCTTATTCCGAGGCATTTCGACGTTGATATTCTTTAGATTATGCTGTCGGGCACCGCGAACTG